>DATENJ010000001.1:0-3011 GCA_035275125.1 Actinomycetes bacterium
GCCCAGGACGCCCTGGCCGTGGCCGAGCGCAAGGGCGACCTGGCGTCGTCGTCGCGAGCCCGCGCCCTGCTCGGTGAGCTGCGCTCCGCCGCCCCGGGCCCACCCCCGGCGCCGGGCAGGTAGCGCGGGGCGGGTCCGGCAGTGCGGCTCAGCCGGCCAGGTAGCCGCCGTCGGCCGGCAACACGGCGCCGGTCAGGTAGGAGGCGTCGTCGCTTGCCAGAAAGACGGCCGCGGCGGCCACCTCTTCGGCACGGGCGAGCCGGCGGATCCCCTGCCGGTTGAGCAAGCCGTCGAGGAGCTCCTTGGGCATGCCGGCCGTGGTCGCCCGGAACGTCGGGGTGTCGATCACGCTCGGGCAGATCGCGTTCACGCGCACACCGCTCTGGCCGTACTCCAGCGCCGCCGTCCTGGTGAGCTGGAGCAGCCCGGCCTTGGCCGCCGCGTAGTGCGCGAAGCCGGGCGCGGCGGCGAGGGCCAGCGTGGCGGAGACGTTCACGACGGCGCCGCCGCCCCCCTCGACCATCAGCGGGATCGCATGCTTCATCGTCAGGAACGGGCCCTTGAGATTGACCCGCATGACGAGCTCGAAGTTCTCCTCGGAAAGCTCCGTCAGCGGCCGCACCATGCCGTCGACCCCAGCGCAGTTGAACAGGGCGTCCAGGCGGCCGTGGGTCTCGCGCACCTCCGCCATCAGGCGGGCGACACTGCCGGCATCGGCCACGTCGAGCGGGACGGCCCGGCCGCGCTCCCCGAGCAGCGCGGCCGTCTGCTCGGCGCCGTCCAGGTCGGTGCAGACGACGCTGGCGCCCTCCTCCGCCAGCCGGGTGGCGATGGCGGCGCCCGTGCCCGAACCCGCCCCCGTCACGATGGCAACCCGATCGTCGAACCTGCTCATGGGCCTCCCCCGCTCGAACGGCAGCCGACGCAGGCTACGTACGGCCCCAGCCGTCGGTCAACGCGTCGGCGTCTTCGGGATCGGTGGTGGCAGCATGAGCAGGCTGAAGGCCAGCCCGATCAGGCACGCCCAGGCAATCGTCCCGGTCCACAGCTCCGCCGACCAGCCAATGCCGAGGGTGACCGCAACGACAGCGAAATAGACGCTCCAGGTGACCAGCGGCACGACCGCCCCCGCGGCCCAGAACCGCCGCGGCAGGCTGGCCGATGGTCCCAGCAGCCGAAGGAGCCCGTCCACGGCCAGCCCGGCCAGGATCGCGGCCGCCACCATGGCCGGCAGCCGATAGGCGTCCACCGCCCCGAGGAGCACGCCCACACCGCCGTAGATGGTGGTTGCCGTCCCGAACGGCAGCCGCCAGCGGCGGGTCAACAGCAGCAGGGGAGCGAGCAGGATCAGGTTGGTGGCCAGCACACTCGCCACCTCGCCCAGGAGCTCCGAGTCGTCATAGTGGACGACACCGACGGTCTGGATGAAGGCCACCCAGTACATGAAGGCGAACGCGACCAGCACGGTGACGAGGGTCGCCGAGGCCAGCACGGGCAGGAACCGCCCGTAGCCAGGGGCTGCCGGCGCGACCGGGTCGCTCCAGGCCGCCCGCAGCGGGGTGGACAGGATCAAGGCCATGCCGGCGAACAGCATCAGGTGGGTCGGGCTGAACAACGCCTCCAGGTCCTGCTCGATCCCGAAGACGCTGTGCCAGGTCATGTCGCCAGCCCCGCCAACCGCGAACACCACCACGCCGACAACCGCCAGGCCATACCCGGCTGGGAACGCCGCCAGCCCGGACCGCTCGGGTTGGCGGGCTCGGGCGGCGGTGGCCAGGACCCAGCCGGCGGTGGCGACAAAGCCGGAGTAGAAGAGCGCATGCCAGGGGGTGAAGAAGGTCTCCAGGGCCTCCAGGTTGTTGTGGGCCCAGCCGTCCACCACCAGGCCGACCAGCAGCCAGGTGCCAAGCAGCATGGTCACTGCGTCAACTCGCCACGACGCCCGCGGCTGGCCTGTGAGCGCATCGCCTGGTGCACGCTGTGCGGTTGCGGCCATGGCACCCTCCTCGGCGTGGACGCCAGCATCACCGCCCGTTAAGCATGCTCCTGGCGGTCCCTGATTGATACGGCCCCCGACCTGCCCGGGTTCCAACGCACACGTCCCCAGGGGATAACCGTTATAGTCAGCTAACGGTTAGCTGAGGAGGATCATGCAGCAGGAAGTGGTGCTGGCGATGCTGGCCAAGGAGCCCTCGTACGGCTACCAGCTGCGCGCGCGGCTGCGCGACGCGCTCGGCCCGCTGGGCGACGCGATGAACGACGGGCAGGTCTACGTCACCCTGACCCGGCTGGAGAAGGCCGGCCTGCTGGCGGTCGAGAGGTCTGCCGACGGCGCCGACCGGTCGGATCGCAAGGTGTACGCGCTCACCCCCGACGGCCAACAGCGGGTCGCCGAGTGGGTCGCCGAGGTGGGTTGGCCACGACCCGACCTGGCCGAGTTCCATCTCAAGCTGATCGCGGCCGCGATGGCCGGGCTGGCCGACCCGCTCACCATCGTCGACACCCAGCGCCGCGAGCTGCTGCGCCGGTTGCGTGCCGCTCAGCGCGCCGCGATGGCCGAGCCCGATGGCTCGGACGCGGCGCTGTTGCTGGAGGGCGTCGTGCTCCGGCTTCAGGCGGACCTGCGCTGGCTGGAGGCATGTGAGAAGAACTGGACCGACCGAAGGAGCGGGTCGTGAGCGACGCCGCCGACACGACCGTGCTTGGCGCCCGCGGGTTGCGCAAGGAGTACGGCAGGGGAGAAGGCCTGGTGCGCGCCGTCGACGGGGTCGATCTCGACATCGTCGCGGGCGAGACGGTGGCGGTGATGGGGCCGAGCGGCTGCGGGAAGTCCACGCTGCTGCACCTGCTCGGGGGGCTGGACCGGCCCTCGGATGGGGAGGTGTCGCTGAACGGCCGTCGCATCGACGACATCGGCGAGAAGGCCCTGGCCCGGATGCGGCGCACCGATGTCGGCTTCGTCTTCCAGGCCTTCCACCTGATGGAGGAGCTCACCGCCGTGGAGAACGTCG
>DATENJ010000002.1:0-15506 GCA_035275125.1 Actinomycetes bacterium
GGAGGGCCCCCTGATGGCCAGCATGGACGGACAGGTCGCGCTCGTCACTGGAGGCGCCCGCGGGATCGGGTTGGCGATCAGCACCCGCCTCGCCGAGCGCGGGGTCAAGGTGGCGGTCGGCTACTCCCACGGGGCGGACACGGCCAAGCAGTTCGCCGCCGCCCATGAAGGGTCCACGATCCACCAGGGCAACATCGGCGTCGCCGCCGACTGCCAACGGGTCATCTCCGAGGTGCTCGAGCAGCACGGCGGGATAGATATCCTGGTCAACAACGCCGGCATCACCATCGACCGCACCGTCCGCAAGATGTCACCCGAGGACTGGGACCGGGTGATCCACGTCAACCTGTCGGGTGCGTTCTACCTGAGTCACGCCGTGCTCCAGCACATGCTGGACCGTCGGTATGGGCGGATCATCAACATCAGCTCGGTGATCGGGGAGAAGGGCAACATCGGCCAGGCGAACTACGCCGCGGCCAAGTCGGGCCTGTTCGGGCTGACCAACAGCCTGGCACTGGAGACGGCCCGCAAGGGCATCACGGTGAACTCGGTCGCGCCGGGGTTCATCGCCACCGAGATGGTGGCGGCCATGCCCGAGGAGGCCCTTTCCCGGGTGATCACCCAGATCCCGGTGGGTCGGCTGGGAGAGCCGGGCGAGGTCGCCCGGGTGGTCGAGTTCCTCGCCGACCCCGAGTCGGGGTACATCACCGGGGAGATCATCGACATCAACGGCGGACTCTACATGTGAAGCGAAGTTCGGTGGGAGTGAATAACTTCCATCATCTCCGACACGGTTGTGAGCTTGACGCGCGGACGACCCTGGCTCACACCACGGGTGACCTCATAGGAATCTAGGATGCGCCAATCCTCATACGTCACATAGTCAAGGCCACGCTGGCGGAGAAACGTCTCGATCCGCGACTGATCGCGGTGGTCGTCGCGAATTCCCCTCAACGTGGGGATATCAGTCACCATTGCTTCAACCGTGGATGCGGAATCAGGCTTGTTGTTCCCGATCCGGCCGGTGGGGCCACGCTTGGCCCATCCCACGACGTATTCGCCTGCCACCACCTCACCAGTGTTGGGGTGTACGACCTGCCCGGCGATGTTGTTCACGGTAGAGGTCGCAGGGTCGAACGGGACCCCCTCGATTGGCACCGTCCGATAGCCGATGGAACGCAGCACGAGGCCGGTCTCGATGACGTCGAACCTGCCCGTTCCCTTCGACCGGAGCCCGCCGTTGGAGTCCACGACAAGCGAGTTCTGTTCGATCTTCAACCTGGCTACCTGGCTACGTCTTCCGACAATCTCCACGGGCGAGGCCAGGAAGCGCAGGATGATGCGGCGTGAAGCCGCCTGCTCCCTACGAGCGGCGTATTCCTGCAGGTACCTCAGGTTGTCCCTTGCTGTGCGATCTGCCTCTGCCTCGGCCTGGCTGGCTGGGTCAAGTTCGATGTTCTGGCGGTCGATGATCACGTCCACCCCATCAAGCTTCCCCAGCTCCCGGAGCTCAGGTGTTGTGAACGACGCCTGCGCGGCGCCACGTCGTCCCAGTACCACGACCTCGCGGACCCTGCTGTCGCGTAGTGACTCCAGTGCATGGTCGGCAATGTCGGTCTCCAGCAACGTGTCCGGGGATCTGACCAGCATCCGGGTGACGTCCATGGCGACGTTGCCATTGCCGACCACGACGGCGCGCTCGCAGGAGAGGTCGACGGGTAGACCGCGGTAATCAGGATGGCCGTTGTACCAACCGACGAACGAGCGGGCCGAGAAGCTGTTGTGCAGGTCCTCGCCCGGAATGCTCATCCGTCGATCGGCCTGGGCGCCGACGGCATAGATGATCTGGTCGTAGAACCGCTTCAGGTCCTTGTGGTGGATATCGACACCGTAGGTGACATTGCCGAAGAAGCGGACCCGTGGATCCGCCAGAGCCTTGCTGAGGACGCGGGCCACCGCCTTGATGGACTGGTGATCGGGCGCGACACCGTCCCGCACCAGCCCGAACGGCGTGGGGAAGCGGTTGAAGACGTCGATCGTCAAGACGATGTCGCCCTTGTTGAGCAGCGCTTGGGCGGCGTAGAGCCCGGCGGGTCCGGCACCGATGATGGCAATGCGGAGCGGCCGGGCTGTCGTGGCAAGTCGCTGCATCACATCTCCCCAGGGGGCGTTGCGGGCCTCGCGATCCGCTTCATTCTGGTCGTAGCCTTGGATGCTCAGCCCTGCTTCACGGTGGCGTAGGTCCGCACTTCCTGCTGCTGCCGGCCGATCCTGGCCCTCTGGGTCTCAAGGGGCCCGCCGAGTAATGTACGTTTGCCTTGCCGTGGGTGGCAGCCCATTCGAGCGGGTCGCCGATCACATGACCGCACCGGTCGTGACCGCCTCGCCCAACTGGGACGTGAGCGTCGCCGCAGCCGAGATGCACGACCGGCGCATCCGGCATTTGGTGGTCCTGGAGCAGGGCGCCGCGGCCGGCGTGCTCTCGGTGCGGGACGTCATGTCGGTCTTCCTCCCCGAAAGGGTGCATCGCCAGGAGGCGTAGCGCCCGGATGTCACTGCGCACCCTCGGCCCGGCGACCAGCCGCCCCGGGGCGGGGCGACGCCCTCGAGGGCGTGGCGATGCTCGAGTTCGTCTACCTGGGTCCCGAGAGTGGGCCGTTCGACCTGGAGCCGGCGGGCCAGGGGACCCTGAGGTGCCGGCCCGCCGCCGTCTAGCGTTGGCACACGAGGACGCAGGTTCAGAGAGGTGAGGCGAGATGAACGTCAGGTCAATCTTCCGTCCCTGGGTGGTACGTGTCGACGGCAACGAGCGGTTGACCGACGCCGCCGAGCGCATGCACAACGAGCAGGTCGGGTCGGTGGTGGTCACCGTCGGGGGCCGGTTCGCGGGCATCTTCACCGAGCGGGATCTCACCCGAGCCATCGCCGAAGGGGTCGACCCACGCGGCGCCACCGCCGCCGAGTACATGACCGCGACGCCCGCCGCCGTTCACCTGGACGCCGACATCCACGAGGTGGCCTCCACCATGTTCGAGTTCGAGTGCCGCCACCTGCCCGTCCTGTCCGAGGACGACAGCCAGGTCATCGGGATGGTGTCGATCCGCGATCTGCTCGGCACCGCGATCCGCCTGGCCGACTAGCGGTGCCGTCCAAGGATTAGGACATGCGTCACGTCCCGACGGGAGCAACGGCTGCGCTGGCAGCGGTGTGTGGATACGCCGCCCTGTACCGGCTCGGCCAGACCTGGGGCGCCACCAACAACGAGCAGCGGCAGCCGCTGGCTGGCGACGAGTTGCTGCCCGACGCCGCAGCGCGGACCACCCATGCGATCACGATCACAGCGCCTGCCGACGCGGTGTGGCCGTGGCTGGTGCAGATGGGCTGGGGGCGAGCGGGCTGGTACACCTATCGCTGGGTCGATCGGCTGCTGTTCCCGGCCAACGGCCCGAGCGCCGACCGCATCCAGCCCGAGCTGCAACAGTTGGAGGTCGGCGATCGTGTCCCCGACGGTCCACCGGCGACCGATTGCTGGTTCACCGTGGAGCGGCTTGAGCCGGATCGGCTGCTGGTGCTGCGGTCGACCCGGCACCTGCCGTTGTCGTGGCGCCAGCGCGGGCTGGCGATGGACTGGATCTGGAGCTGGCAGCTGGATGCGTCCGTTCCTGGCCGAACCCGGGTGGTGCAACGCAACCGGATGCGCCTCCAGCCCTGGTGGTTCGAGCGGGCGTTCCTGAGCACGATCGTCCCGGCGGACTTCGTCATGGCCCGCAGCCACCTGCGGGGGCTCCAGCGACGGGCCGAAGCCTCGCGACCCGGATCCTGACCGGCCTGGTGGCCGGCAGGGTCACGACGGCGTGATCTCAAGGACCACCGGTGTCCCGCGGGGCCGGCGAGGGTGCAGGGCAGCCTGGAGGTTCCGGATGGGCTTGATGAACAGCAGGTCGACCCGGTACTTGCGGGCCATCAACCGGTCCACCCGAGCGACCTCGGCGTCGGGGAGCAGCTCGGCCCAGGCCGGGACCGGGGTCCCGCGGAGCCGGCCGGTGGCGGTGCAGGGACCGATGGTCACCCGGGGGTCGCGGCGGATGCGCCGCACCTTGTAGGAGCTGGCGTCGGTCTCGACCAGCAGCCGCCCGTCGGCCTCCACGAACCAGACGGGGGTGGCCACGCCGCTGCCGTCGCGTCGGAAGCTGGTCAGGCTGAGGTACCTGCCCGGGAACGCCGCCGGCTTCCCGTCCGGGGAGCTTTGCGGCATGGGGCGGTCGTAGGTTGTCTGGCGCATTGTCGTCACCTCGAGTTTGTTGGTGCCAGGCTGGGGACTAGATCAGGCGGCGGACGGTGGAGGCCCGGTCGAACAGCAGGTCCGAGGGGACCGTGATCGGGGTGTCGTCGACCTCGAAGCTGAGCCGGTCGACCACGTCGACCACCCCGTCCAGGCCGCGGACAAGGCTGACGGTGATCGAGATCAGGCTCCGGCGCTCCAGCTGGCCGGTGAGGGTGACGACGCCGTCGCGGACCTCGACCACGACGGTGTCGGGGTCCATCCACATGGCTCGCCGCAGCACCTCCTGGCGGACCTCGGTGGCGATATCGGCGTCGGCGCGGAGGAAGATCTTGAGCAGGTCGGCGCGGCTGACGATGCCGAGCAGGGGACCGGCGGGGTCGACCACTGGCAGCCGCTTGATGCCGTGGTGGTGCAGCAGCCTGGCTGCCTCGGGGATGCTGGCGTCGGGTCCGATGGTGACGGCCGGGCTGGTCATCACCTCGGCCGCGGTGTCGCCGGCCACCTTGACCCGCGCGTGGCGCCGGCGGCGGCCCTCGAACAGGCGGCCCTCCGGCGGCCCTTCGGGGAACTCCTCCTTGAGCAGCAGGTCGGCCTCGGAGACGATCCCGACCACGCGTGCTTCCCCGTCCAGGACCGGCAGGGCGCTGACCCGGCGTTCGGTGAGCACCCTGGCGACCTCCTTGAAGGAGGCATGCTGGTCCACGGTGACGACATCCTGGGTCATGACATCTCGTACGCGGCGTCCCATGGCAACCTCCTGGCTCCGGCGACCCGGCAGGTCGGCGGGTCAGCTCTAGCCTGGCCGTTGCCTGCTGGCGCCGGTAGGGCCGAATGGCCGCCGAACAAGGGTGCCGGACGCCCCATGCCATGGAGGGCTCCGCGGGCCACAGTCGGGTTGGCGGGTGGAGTCCCGTTGTCGGCCTGGGAGAGGAGGCAGGTGTGGATCGCAACCAGGTCGGGTCGGTGGTGGTGGTGGTTGGCGGCGGGATCTTGGGCTGTTCGATTGCGGTGCATCTGGTCGACCGGGGGGTGCGGCCGGTGCTGGTCGACCCCGACCGGGCCGGGCAGGGGGCCTCGGCCGGGTCGTTCGCGTCCATCTCGGCCTTGGGTAAGGACCCGGTCCCCTGGTTCCAGCTTGCCGTGGCCGGGGTGGCCGGGTGGACCCGGTTCGCCGAGCGGCTGGGCGGCGAGGTCGGGCTGCGCCGGGACGGGGAGGTCCGCTGGGCCGCCGACCCCGAGGCGGGGCGACGCCTGGCCGCCATGGTGGACCGCTCGCGCGAGCGGGGCTACCCGGTCCGCCCGCTCGGCGAGGCCGAGCTGGCCGAGCTGCTGCCAGGGGCCCGGATCGGGCCCATGTCCGCGGCCAGCTTCGCCCCCAACGACGGGCAGGTGGAGCCGCGCCTGATCCTTGCTGCCTGCCGGGCCGTCCTCGAGGAGGCCGGGGTGCGGTTCGTGGGTGGCCAGGCCCGGGTCCACCTGGACGACCAAGGGGTCCGGGTCGAGGTCGGCGACGAGGTGCTCCGTCCCCACACCACCGTGCTCGCCGCCGGCGCCGAGGCCGTGCAGGTGGCCGCCGCCGTCGGCCTGGACATCCCGACCGTGGCCAGCCCGGGGATGCTGGTCCAGACCCGCCCCCTGGCCCCCCTGACCGACCGGGTGGTGTACCTGCCCGCCGGGCCAGGGCCGGCCGTCCACCTGCGCCAGCGGGCCGACGGGTCGGTACTGATCGGCGAGGGCACCCAGGAGACCCCGGCCACCAACCCCGGGCTCCACCACGCCCGGGCCCTGCTCGCCCAGGCCGCCCGGTTCTTCCCGGTGCTGGCCGGGGTCGGGGTCGACCGCTGGTGGCTGGCGTATCGGGCCATGCCGGCCGACCGCCTGCCGATCGTCGGCCCGCTGCCCTGGCTGGACCCCCTGTACCTGGCGGTCAGCCACAGCGGGATCACCGTGGCCCCGGCGCTGGGCCGGCTGGTGGCCAAGGAGGTGGCCGAGGGAACGGCCGACGGCCTGCTGGCCCCATTCCGCCCCGGCCGCTTCGCCGAGCGCATCACCAGGGTGATGCTCGAGGTTGAGTCGGTGTTCCGGGAGCCGTCCCGCCAGGACCGCTCCACCTGACCCGGGCACTAGATCGACGCACAAGGCCGGGGGCCCCAGTCAGCTGGGGCCCCCGTGACCTTCGGGCTACTGGACGCCGATCAGGGGTAGGCCATCGCCCGCAGCATGGGCTCGACATCGTCGACGTCGTAGGTCAGTCGGTTGTCGACCCGGACCACTCCCTCCACGGCGTGGACGGCGCGGACCAGATAGGGGACGAGGCTACGCCGCTCGACCCGGCCCTGGAGCACGACCACGCCGTCGTCGACGTGGATGACAAATCGGGCCGGGTTCATGGCGAACTCGCCCACGATCACGTCGTCCATGATCTCGCGCTGGATGGCCGCATCGGGCCGGTTGAACACCTTCAACAGGTCGCTGCGGCTGATGATCCCGACCAGCCGGCCGCCCTCGCCGATCACCGGCAGCCGCTTGACGTTGGCCTTGTGCATGCGCTGGGCGGCCTCGGCCACGGTCGCGTCGGGCGAGATGGACACCAGCGCGACGGACATGAGGTCGCGGGCGGTCGAGGCGGCCGCCTTGTCCCGCTCCAGCCGACGCCGCCTGGTCCAGAACAGCGGGATCTCCTGGTCGGGGTCGGGGAACTCCTCCTTGAGGAGCAGATCGGCCTCGGAGACGACACCAAGCACCCAACCGGCGTCATCGACCACCGGCATCGCGCTCACCCGGTGCTCGGCGAGCCGGGTCACGAGCTCCTTGAACGGCGTCGTCGGGCCGACGGTCACCACCTGGGTTGTCATCAGGTCCTTGACCAGGCTGTGCATTGGGTCCTCCCTCGTTTCGCCTGCTGCTGCTATGAAATCGCCGCGACGGGGCGACCCATAGGGCCGATGGTCCCGCGCCGGGCGGGCCGGCCGGCCATGGCATGGTCCCGGGGGCCCCGGCCAGAATGGCAGTAACCGTAACGGGAGGCCGCGGTGCGGGTCAGGGATGTGATGTCGAACCCGGTGGTCTGTGTGCCGCCGGACATGCGCCTCAAGGAGGTCGCCGGCCTACTGGTTACCCACGGCTTCAGCGCCGTGCCGGTGGTGGAGGACGGTGAGCTGGTCGGCATCATCTCCGAGGCCGACCTGGTTCCCTTGGAGTTAGCCCCCGATCCCCGCGCCCAGATCATCCCGCCCGGCGATCTGCCCTTCCGGCTTCCCAAGGCGGCCGCCGAGGCGATGACCCGGGACGTGGTCGCCCTGCCCGAGGAGGCTGATGCCGCCGAGGCGGGCCGACTGATGCTGGAGCGGCGCATCAAGTCCATCCCGGTCCTCCGGGGGCGCCGGGTCGTCGGCATCGTGGCCAGACGGGACCTGTTGGCGATCCTGGCCCGCAGCGACGAGGCCATCGACCGGGACCTGGAGGCATTGCTGGCGGCCGAGCTGGGGCCGCCCAGCCCGTACCGGGCGAACGTCCGGGACGGGAGCGTCGAGCTGCGCGGGCCCAGCGACCCGACCAGCCGCCGGCTGGCCTCGCTGCTGGCCCGTGAGGTACCGGGGGTCCTCGAGGTCCGCTTCGACGAGGAGTGAGGCGATGACCACCTACCCCGCGCATCGGGAGAACGACGTGGTCCTGCGGGACGGCTCTACGGTGCACGTGCGGCCGGCTAGGCCTGACGATGCCCCGGCGATGGAGCAGCTGCTGCGGGGGCTGTCGGACCGGAGCCGCTGGCTGCGGTTCTTCTCGGGCTTTCCCAATCTGGAGCGCGCCGTGCGGTGGGCGACCGAGGTCGACTACGAGCACCGCTACGGGCTGGTCGCAACCGCCGGCGGCGACGGCCACCTGGTCGGCCACGCCGGCTGGGAGCGCGAGGCCGACCGGCCGGAGCGGGCCGAGGTGGCCTTGGAGATCATCGACGCCATGCAGAGCAAGGGCCTAGGGACGATCCTGCTCGGCCAGCTCGCCGAGGCCGCCCACCAAGCCGGCGTCGAGGTGCTCACCGCCGAGGTGCTGCCCCAGAACCACCTGATGATCAAGGTGTTCCGCGACTGCGGCTTCCCTGTCAGCACCAACACCATTCCCGGGGCCGTCCTGGTCGAGCTTCCCTCCTCGCTGTCACCGGAGGCTCAAGAGCGGTTCGAGCGGCGCGAGCAGGTGGCAGCCACGGCGGCCATGCGGGCCTTCTTCGAGCCCCGCTCGGTCGCAGTGATCGGCGCCTCCCGGCGACGCGGCACAGTGGCCGGCGAGCTGTTCCATAACCTGCTGGCGGCCGGGTTCAACGGCCCCGTCTACCCGGTCAATCCCAAGGCGCCGGTGGTCCAGTCGGTCCCGGCCTACCCGTCCGTCCTGGACGTCCCCGCCCCGGTCGACCTGGCCGTGCTGGTCGTGCCGGCACCAGTGGTGGTCCAGGCCGCCCGGGACTGCGCGGCCAAGGGCGTGCGGGGAATCGTGGTCATCTCGGCCGGCTTCGCCGAGGTCGGCCCGGAGGGGGCCGCGCGCCAGCGGGAGCTGCTGTCGGTCTGCCGGGCCGCCGGTATGCGCCTGATCGGGCCCAACTGCCTGGGCATCCTGAACACCGATGCCGAGGTGTCGCTGGACGCCACCTTCGGGCCAATCGTCCCGCGGCCCGGGCGGGTCGGCTTCCTCTCCCAGTCGGGCGCTCTCGGCCTGGCCATCGTCGACTACGCCAATGCCCTCGGCCTGGGGCTGTCGTCGTTCGTGTCAGTCGGCAACAAGGCCGATATCTCCAGCAACGACCTGCTCTCCTATTGGGAGCAGGACGAGCGGACCAGGCTGGTCCTGTTGTACCTGGAGTCGTTCGGCAACCCGCGCAAGTTCGCCCGCATCGCCCGCCGGGTGACCCGGACCAAGCCGGTGCTGGCCGTCAAGAGTGGCCGCTCGGCCGCCGGGGCAAGGGCGACCTCTTCCCATACCGGGGCGCTGCTGGCCGCGTCCGACGTCACCGTGGATGCCCTGTTCCACCAGGCTGGGGTGATCCGCGCCGACACCCTGGCCGAGCTGTTCGACGTAGCCTCGCTGCTGGCCAACCAGCCGATCCCGGCCGGCCGCCGGATCGGGATTGTCACCAACGCCGGCGGGCCCGGAATCATGTGCGCCGACGCCTGCGACGCCGGCGGGCTGGAAGTCGTCCAGCTCTCCGAGCAACTCCAGGCCAGCCTGGCGCAAGGTCTGCCTGTCGAGGCGGCAGTGGCCAACCCGGTCGACATGCTGGCCTCGGCGCCGGCCGAACACTACCGGCGGACGGTCGAGCTGGTCGCGACCTCGGGCGAGGTCGACGCCGTCATCGTCATCTTCATCCCACCCCTGCCAGCCGATACGGCGGACGTCGCTCGGGCGGTCCGCGACGCGGCGGCCACAGCCGGACCGGTGCCCGTGCTGCAGGTGGTCATGTCCTCCGCGGACCCGCCGCTTGAGGACAGCGACGGCCCCCGGCTTCCCCACTACCGCTTCCCCGAGGACGCCGCCTACGCGCTGGTCCGAGCCGTGGAGTACGGGCTCTGGCGACGGCGCCCTCCCGGAACCGTCCCTGAGCTGCCGGACGCCCGCCCCGATGAGGCCGCCGCCCTGCTGGCTGCCGCCCTGGCCGACGAGCGAGGGGGACGCTGGCTGAGCCCGGCCGAGGTGGCCCGGTTGCTCGCCTGCTACGGCCTGCCGGTGGCCGAGTGGCGCCTGGCCGGCTCGCCCGAGGAGGCGGCCGTGGCCGCGGCCGAACTGGGTGGGCCGGTGGCGCTGAAGGCGGTCGCGCCCCGGCTGGTCCACAAGACCGAGGTCGGCGCCGTCCGTCTCGGCCTCGCCAACGCCAACCAGGTCCGGGCCGCGGCCGCCGACATGGTCGAGTCGGTCGCCGCCCAGGGCTACCCAGTCGAGGAGTTCCTGGTCCAGCGCATGGTCGGCCACGGGGTAGAACTGCTGGTCGGCGTCGTCCACGACGCCTCCTTTGGCCCGGTGGTCGCCTGCGGGGCCGGAGGGACCGCGGTCGAGCTGCTCAAAGACGTCGCCGTACGGATCACCCCGCTGACCGACCTGGACGCTTCCGAGATGGTGCGCTCGCTTCATACCTTCCCGCTGCTGGACGGCTACCGCGGCGCCCCAACCGCCGACGTGGCTGCCCTCGAGGACTTGCTGCTACGGGTCAGCGCCCTGGTCGACGCCAATCCAACCATCGCCGAGCTGGACTGCAACCCGGTCAGGGTGCTGCCTCACGGGGTGGTAGTAGTAGACGCCCGCGTCCGGGTCGCGCCAGCCGGCCCACCGCTCCCGCTGGGCGCCCGCCGCCGCTGACGGCGGCCGGCAACGACCAGGTGTGGACCGGCTGGCCGTCCAGCTGATGGTCCAGATACCGCTCCAGCATGGCCGCCAGCGCCCGATCACGCCCCAGGTGCGGCGCCAGGGCGGCCAGGGTCTGGCGCTGCCAGACGGCCCCTGTCTGGCCGGATGCCGCCCGCGCCTCGATCACAGCCAGGAGCTCGTCGACCTCCTCGGGGAGGACGCCGGCCGCCTCCAGCCCCGAACGGGCCACCGGCAGCAGCAGCGGGACCAGCTCGGCCGCGGGCAACGTCCGCACCCGGCCCCCCGGGCCGAGCGGCCAGGCCAACTCGGCGCCCAAGCCGACGCTGGCGGCGCGGTAGAAGTTGTCGTGGGCTTGCTGGAATGCCATCCGGGGGACCCAGCCGTCGGCGCCGGGGGCCATGGCGAGGGTAAGCCCGAGCAGGAAGGCGGCGTTGGCCAGCATGTCGACCACGGTCGGTCCGGACGGCAGGGCTCGCATCTCGATCCGCACATGACCGTCGCCGGCCGGGTCGTAGATGGCCCGGTTCCAGCGCCACACCGTCCCCTGGTGCAGCCGCAGCTCCTCCAGGGCCGGCACCCGGCCGGCCGCCACCTGCTCCAGCGGGTGCTCGGTGCCGAGCACGGGCAGCACCGGCTCGTGCAGCCGCACACTCTCCTCCAGCAGCTCCAGGGCGCCGGCGGTCCAGCCGTCGCCGAAGGCCACCCGGCAGGCGCGGAGGCCGGTCCGGCCGGCGGCGTCCCGGTCGTCGAGCGCCTGCTTGAACAGTGCAACCCGAGTCTCCTCCCACAGCCGGTGACCGAGGAAGGTGGGGGAGTTGCCGGCCACCGCCAGGACCGGGCCGATGGCCAGCTGGGCGGCGTTGAAGCAGGCTGCGAACCGGTCCGGGTCGACCTTCAGGTGGACCTGGAAGGAAGTGTTGGCGCCCTCCAAGGCGATGTCGTCGGTGGCCAGCTCCAGCGGGTCGGCCCCGGCGATCCGGATCAGGAACGGCTCCTGGCGCAGCCGGCAGATGCCGGAATTGAGCGCCCGATAGCGGGCCGCGTCCGAGATGGCCGCCAGGCGCAGCTCTTCGGCCCGCAGGGTCGGGAGGATCCCGACCATTACGATCCGGCCGCCGTGGCAGGCGGCGGCCCGCCGCACGATGCCCAGCGTCTGGTCGAGCTCGGCCGCGAACGCGGTGAAGGGCCGGCCGGCCAGCGGCGTCGGGGCGAGGTTCAACTCGAGGTTGAAGCGGTCGACCTCCAGGACGACCCGGGGATCGGCGGCCTCGGCCCGCACCGTCTGGTTGATCGGCAGCGCCCGGCCACCCCTGTCGATCAGGAACAGCTCAAGCTCGGCCCCCACGGTGGGTGGGCCAGTGCCGAAGCCGGGGCGGCGCAGCAGCCGCTCGAGCGCGAGCAGGCTCTCGTCCAGACGCCGCTGGAAGTCGAAGAAGTCGGCCTGGTCGAACCGCTCACGCTCGATCGCGAGTCCCATCGCCCGCCCCCGTCACATCGCCGGCGCCGGCTCGGCGGGCGGGGCTTGGGCGACGGTGTCGTCGACCTGCCACTCCAGGTGGCTCTGGACAGCGACCACGCCGTCGATCGCCCCGGTCACCGCCTCCAGCATCCTGACCTGGCTGTGCCGCGGGACCCGGCCGGCGAGGCGGACGATCCCGTCGCGGACATCGACCTCGACCGAGCCCAGCGGGAGCCGCAGCCGGTCGCCGACGACGTGGTCGAGCACGTCGAAGCGGAGCTCTTCGTCGGAGCGGAGAAATACCTTGAGCAGGTCCGCCCGGGTCACGATCCCGACCAGGACGCCGCCGTGGTCCACGACCGGGAGGCGCTTGACGTCCCGGTCGTGCATGCGCCGGGCCGCGACCACGACCAGCTGATCGGGCCCGGCCGTCACCGCCGGGGACGTCATCAGGTCGGCGGCCGTCAAGCTGGCTGCCTTGGCACGCTCATTTCGGCGCTCGGCGGTCTCGAACACCGACGCGTGCTGCTCCCGCAGCGGCGCGACCTCCTTGAGCACGAGATCGGTTTCCGAGACCACCCCAACCACGACCCGTCCGGGGGCATCGAGCACCGGGAGGGCGGTGATCCGGTGCTCGTTCAGCAGCCGGACCAGCTCCTTGAAGGGCGTCGCGCCCCGAACAGCCACGACGTCCCTGGTCATCACATCCTGCACGGTGCGTCTCATCGTGCACCTCCACCGCAGCGATACCTATGGCTCCAACCTGACCCTAGTCGGGGTCGTCGTCTCGGCGAAGGGCTGGACGGCACCCAGGCCGAGGGCCGCTCGGCCCTCGAAGGGGGAACCGGCGGCGGGTACGGTCGGGACGCTGGGGCGGGTCGTTGACCGGCTCCGAGGAGCTCAGCATGGCTCGCGCCAGGACGGCCAGGTTCCCGGTCGGGCCTGCACCGTCATCCGCCTGCCACCGAGGAGGCCCACCATGAACGCCGACCCGCCCACCGGACCCTACCGTGACCACTTCCACGACTCCCTCAAGCGGCTGGAGGCCGACGTGCAGGCCCAGGGTGCCCTGGTCCGGGCCGCCCTGGCCCGAGCCACACGCGGGCTGGTCACCGGCAACACCGCCCTGTGCGGCGCGGTGGTCGCCGGTGACGACGAGATCGACCGCCGCTACCTGGACATCGAGCGGCGGGTGGCCGACCTCTTCCGCCTCCATGCGCCGGTCGCCTCCGACCTGCGCCTGCTCACCGCCCTCGTCCACATCAACCTGCACCTCGAACGCATCGGTGACATGGCCGTCGACGTAGCCCAACTCGGCCAGGTGGTCGCCAACGCGCCGCGGAGCCGGCGATGGACCCGCCACCTGGAGCAGATGGGGGAGCACGCGGTGTGGATGGTGGAGCTGGCCATGCAGGCCCTCGCCACCCGCGACGCCCCGGCGAGCCAGCGACTCCCGGAACTCGACGACCGGGTGGACGAGCTGAACCGCTCGCTGCTGGCCGCCGTGCTGACCCCCAGCCGGCCGCTCGACCAGCTGGCCTGGGTGATGCCCCTACACGACGCCGGCCGGCAGCTGGAACGGGCCGCCGACCACGCCGTGGACATCGCCGAGCAGGTCTGGTTCCTGGTCACCGGCGAGCCGCGGGAGTTCAACAGCGCTCCACGCGTCCCAGTTCCGGCGTCCTGAACCCTCGGGGCGCTTCCAGGGCGGCGCGAGGACGAACGATGCAACCGCGCCCAGTTCCTGGCCGTCCTACGGGCCTGGACCCGGCCGAGTGGTGGTCTCCAGGCGCAAACGGCCCGTCGTCGACAGGACCAGCGACCCTAGGGAGGGGACAGGTGCTGGACTACGGTGCCAGAGCAAACGACAAGGGAGGCACCAATGAAGGTCTCCGACCTGCAGCACCACGAGCTGTTCACCGCCCAGGCGGACGAGAGCCTGGACGTGGCGGCCGACCGTATGAACTGGCATCAGGTCGGCGCCCTTCCGGTCCTCGAGGGCCAGCACCTGGTCGGCATCATCACCGAACGGGACGTCACGGCCGCGATGGCTGAGGACGCGGATGCGGCGACGACGCCGGTTTCGGACTACATGACCGCGGCCCCGAAGGTTCTCCAGCCCGACAGCGAGCTCGCCGACGCGGCCCACCTGATGCTGGACCTGGGAGTCCGCCATCTCCCGATCGTGCGCGGCGGCTGCCTGGTCGGTGTCCTGTCCATGCGCGACGTCCTGGACGCCGACACCCACCATGCCCACGGGAACGGGACCGGCTAGGGTCCCGTCCTCGGTAGGCCATTGGACCCTGCCGCCCTAGGCGGGACACCTGGTCGGATGGCACCGGGCAACCACAACGTCGGAGGATCGGATGACCGGGGACGGCTGGGTGTGTGTCGACGGCAACGAGGCGGCGGCGCGGGTCGCACACCGGCTCAGTGAGGTCATCGCCATCTACCCGATCACGCCGGCGTCGACGATGGGGGAGCTGGCCGATACCTGGAGCGCGGCCGGCCGGCCCAACCTGTGGGGCCAGGTCCCCGAGGTGGTCGAGCTGCAGTCGGAGGCGGGGGCGGCCGGGGTGCTGCACGGGGCGGTGCTCAAGGGGGCGCTGGCCACGACCTTCACCGCCTCCCAGGGCCTGCTGCTGATGCTGCCCAACATGTTCAAGATCGCCGGGGAGCTGACCCCGACGGTCATCCATGTGGCCGCCCGCACGGTGGCCACCCACGCCCTGTCGATCTTCGGCGACCATTCCGACGTGATGGCGGCCCGCCCCACCGGCTGGGCCATGCTGGCCGCCGGCTCGGTCCAGGAGGCCCACGACCTGGCCCTGGTCGCGCACGCCTCGACCCTGGCCTCGCGGGTGCCGTTCCTGCATTTCTTCGACGGCTTCCGGACCTCCCATGAGGTGGCCAAGATCCGGGCGCTGGACGACGACGACCTCCGGGCCCTGGTCGACGACACGGATGTGGCCGCTCACCGCGGCCGTGGCCTGTCGCCGGACCGACCCCAGCTGCGCGGCTCCGCTCAGAACCCGGACGTGTTCTTCCAGGCCCGGGAGGCCGCCAACCCCTTCTACGCCGCCGTCCCCGGGATCGTGCAGGCCAAGCTGGACGCCCTGGCCGCCCGGACCGGCCGCCGCTACAACCTGGTCGATTACGCCGGCGCCCCCGACGCCGAGCGGGTGGTGGTGCTGATGGGGTCGTCCGCCGGGGCGGCCGCCGAGGCCGTCGAGGCCTTGGTCGCCGCCGGGGAGCGGGTCGGCCTAGTCACGGTGAGGCTGTACCGGCCGTTCCCGGCCGAGGCCCTGGCCGCTACCCTGCCGGCGACCGTGCGCCGGGTGGCGGTGCTGGACCGGACCAAGGAGCCAGGGGCGGCCGGCGAGCCGCTGTACCAGGACGTGGTCTGCGCCC
>DATENJ010000003.1:0-5895 GCA_035275125.1 Actinomycetes bacterium
AGCGCCCGGGCGGCCGCGTCCGCCTCGGCCCGCCGCACGCCGGCCAGCTCGGCCGGGTCGGTCGCCGGGTCGGCACTGCCCTTCTCCCCGGCGGTGAAGCAGGCCAGCTCGACCCGCACCTCCCGCCCCGCCCAGCCGGCAAGGGTCCCTCCGGCCTGGAGCTCGACGTCGTCCGGATGGGCGCCGAAGGCCAGCGCCGTCCCCACGGCCAGCACTAGCCCATCTGCTCCAGCACCGGCTCCCGGACCAGGTCGCCGTAGATCTCCATCAGGCGGGCTGCCGCCTGGTCCCAGCCGTGGGCGCCGGCGAAGCGGGCGGCGGCGGCGCCCATCGCGGCCAGCCGGCGGGGGCTGGAGAGCAGCTGGGCGACGGTGCCGGCCCAGGCCTCGGGCTGGTGGCTGGCCAGCAGGACCCCGGTGGTGCCGTCGCCAACGGCGTGCAGCAGGCCGCCGACCCCGGCCGCGACCACCGGGGTGCCGCAGGCCTGGGCCTCGAGGGCGACCAGCCCGAACGACTCCGACCAGGACGGCATCAGGACCAGGTCGGCCGCCCGGTAGATGGTGGCCAGGCGGTCGTGGGGCTGGGGGGCGAGGAAGCGGACCCGGTCGGCGACGCCGTTGGCCGCGGCCAGCCGGGCCAGGCGGGCCGGCTCGCTGCCGCCGTTGCCCGAGGCCCCCCCGACCACCAGCAGCTCGACGTCCAGGTCGGGCCGCCGCCGGCACAGCTCGGCCAGGGTCAGCACGGCCACGTCGGGGGCCTTGAGCGGCTGGAGGCGGCCGACGAAGGCGAGCACCTGGCGGTGGGCGATCCCAAGGGCCGCCCGGGCCGCGGCCTTGTCGCCCGGGTGGAAGCGGGTCCGGTCGACCCCGTGGGGCACGATCTGGACCTTGGCCGGGGAGGCGCCGTACAGCTCGACCAGCTGGCGGGCCTCGGCGGGGGTCGGGACGAGTAGTTGGTCGGCGGCGGCCACGACCCGCTCCTCGCCGGCGAGGCGGGTCGGGGGCTCGGGCAGGTCGCCGTTGGCCAGGCTGAGGTTCTTGACCCGGCCGAGGGTGTGGAAGGAGTGGACCACCGGGCTGTCCCAGCGCTCCCGGGCCAGCCGGGCCACCCAGCCCGACACCCAGTAGTGGCTGTGGAGCACGTCGTAGGGGCCGTGGCGCTCGCCGGCCCGCAGCAGCGAGCACAGGAACGCGCACAGGTAGCGGGGCAGGTGCTGCTTGGGGATGGGCTCCAGCGGGCCCGCCGGCAGGTGCAGGACCCTGACCCCGGGCTCGACCTCGACCACCGGCGGGTCGTCGGGGGAGGTGGCCCTGGTGTAGAGGTCGGAGGAGATGCCGGCCCTGGCCAGCTCGCCGGCCAGGGCGCGGACGGTGACGTTCATGCCACCGGAGTCGCCGACCCCCGGCGGGGCCAGCGGGGAGGAGTGCACCGACAGGACCCCGACCCGGCGGACCGGCTGCTCGAACATCTCCACCCGGGCCCCCTGGGTCGCGTCCCGCTCCGCGACCGACGCGAAGCACCCGCGGGTGTGTACCCGCGGGTGCTCACATGCTACCGGCGTTTGGTGGCCGGGGGGTCCGGGGGACCACCAGGGTGGTCCCCCGGTAACTACTTGTCGTCGCCGACCTTGCTGGCGGCGGCCTTGACGGCCTTGGTGTCGGCGGCGGCGGCCTTGCGGGCGCTGGTGCCGGCCGACTTCACCGACGTCCGGGTGGTCGCGGTGCTACGGCGGACCCGGGTGTTGGCGGCCTTGGTGCGGGAGACGGCGTTGCGGGTCGCCTCGGTGGCCTGGCGGGTCGGCCGCGAACGGCGGACCCCGGTGACCAGGGTCTCGCCCCGGCGCACCAGCTCGCCGTAGGTCTTGACGGCCTCGGTGGGGAAACGGCCGCGCAGCTTGGCCGCGTCGGCCGGCAGGTGCCGGATGGTGGAAACGGCCAGGTCGGCCACGCCGGCCACGGCGTACAGGGCCTGCTTGGCGTCCTTGGTGGTTGGTGTCGGCATCTAGTGATGCTCCTTCCTATCAGTTACCTCGGCAGGGGACGCGGCGGCGCCCTCGGCCCGGAACGAGCGGTAGACCTCGATCAGGACCTGCTTCTGGCGCTCGGTCAGGTGAGGGTCCCGGAGAATCCCGACCTCCAGGTCGGTGGGGTCGGCCTCCTCGTCGAGGATCCCGGCCCGCACGTACAGCGTCTCGGCGCTGATCCGCAGCGCCTTGGCGATGTCCTTGAGGATCCGCGCCGACGGCTGCCGCAGCCCCCGCTCGATCTGGGAAAGGTAGGGGTTCGACACCCCCGCCTGACTGGCCAGCTTCCGCAGGGACAGCTCCGCCTGGCGCCGCTGCTCGCGGATGTAGCGGCCAACGTCACCCAGCTGCTCCATCCCCGCCGGCACGACCGTTCCTCCTCCCTGACGCTAGCCAGGGTAGTCCAAGGTGTATAACTTTTGCAAGCAGTCCTGGCTGCCCCGCCGTCAGTCCGGGGTCGAGAGCTCGAGCTTGGCCGGGTGGACGGTGCCGACGGTCTGGCCGCCGCCGTGGAGCTCGACGGTGGCGGCGTCGATCACGGCCGCCCATTCGTCGTCGGTGAGCCACTCGAGGGCGCGGAGCGCGGCCATGAGGGCGGCGGCGCGGGCCCGGGGGGCGCCGTCGAGGACCTTGAGGGCGAGGCCGGTGGCGGTGGAGAGGTCGACGGCGCCGTAGGTGGCCTCGGCCCCGACCTTGGCCAGGATCCGGCCGTTGGTCGCCTCGAGCAGGAGGGTGTCGAGCTGGCCGGTGCCGGCGAGCATGAACGGGTGGTGGCGGACGGCCTCGACCAGGGCCGCCGGGCCCTCCTCGCGGGCGGTGGCCCCGGCCCCGAGGCGGGCGTAGGCGGTGGCCAGCGCCCGCAGGGGGAAGGCGTGGACGGGCACGCCGCAGCCGTCGACGCCGACGTGCTCGAGCGGGGCCCCGGTGTACTCGGCCAGGGTGTCGCCGACCACCGCCTGGAGGGGGTGGTCGGGCTCGGTGTAGCGCTCGGGGGCCCAGCCCCTGACCACCGACCCGGCGAGCATGTAGGCGTGCTTGCCCGAGCAGTTGTGGTAGACGGGGGCCGGGCCGTCGACCTTCTGGCGGGTGGTGCGGTCGGTCGGCAGGGCCGGCGGGCATCGCAGGGCCGTCTCGTCAAGGCCGGCCGCCTCCAGGACCTTGCGGACCGAGGCCACGTGGTCGGGCTGGCCGTTGTGGGAGCCGCAGGCGCCGGCCAGGGCCACCTCACCCAGGCCCAGCTCGGCCTCGACCCCGAGGACGCGCACGGCCAGGGCCTGGAACGGCTTGGCGCTGGAGCGCAGGTAGACAACCAGGTCGGGGTCGCCGGCGGTGGCCAGCAGCCGGCCTTCGGCGTCGGCCACCGCGACCGCCCCGAGGTGCCGGCTCTCGACGAACCCGGACCGCTCGACCTCGGCCAGGACCTCCACGGCCGCCTCCCTTACGCAAGGTTCCCGCTCTACAAGGCTTTCCGCACTGCAAGGTTTCCGCTCTGCAAGGTTTCCGCTCTGCAAGGTTTCCACTGTGAATGGTTTCCGCTCTGAGGGTCTCCACCCGGGGCGGCCCGCAGCGACCCGGCTCCGGGCTCGGTCCCCCGGTGGGGGAGCGTAGCGGACTAGGGAATCGAGTGCGCCCGGCTGTCCACAGGCCCAGCATGAAGGGCCGCGTGGAGGCCGGGCAGGCCGGGGAGGATGCTGGTGAAGGCCTCGACCACCATCGGGTCGAACTGGGACCCGGCCCCGTCGGTGATCTCCTGGCAGGCCTGCTCGAAGGAGAGCGCCTTGCGGTAGGCGCGGTCCGAGGTCATGGCGTCGAAGGCGTCGGCCACCGAGAACACCCGCGCCCCGGCCGGGATGGCCTCGCCGGCCAGCCCGGTCGGGTAGCCCTGGCCGTCCCAGCGCTCGTGATGGCAGCGGATCACCTCGACGGCGCTGCCGAGCGACTTGATGCCGGCCACCATCTGGACCCCGAGCAGGGGGTGGGCCCGCATCACCTCCCACTCCTCGGCGTCCAGCGGGCCCGGCTTGTTGAGCACCGCCTCGGGAATGCCGACCTTGCCGACGTCGTGGAGCAGGAACCCGTAGCGCAGCTGCTCGTCGGCGGCCAGCTCGGGGTCGACGGCCTCGGCCAGGGCGACCGCGTAGTCGTGGGTCCGCTGGAGATGGGCCCTGGTGCTCGGGTCCTTGGCCTCGACCACGAAGGCAAGGGTCTTGATCATGTCCAGGTAGGACCCGCGCAGGCGGTCCAGCGCCCGCTCCAGCTCGGCCGCGCGGGCCCGCTCGGCCTGGTAGAGGTGGTTGATCTCGCGGGCGAAGACCAGCAGCTGGCGCTCGGCGACCTCCAGCTGCTCCAGGTGGCTTCCTCCCGGGTCCACCGCTCAGCCGTCCGTGAGCCGCTTGACGACGTCGAGCAGGGCCAGGGACGAGAACGGCTTGACCAGGTAGGCGTCGGCCCCGGCGTCGCGGGCGGCCGCCCGGTCGTCCGGCTGGTCGCGGCCGGTCAGGACCAGCACCCTGGTCCCGGCCAGCTCGGGGTCCGAGCGCAGGGCCGCGCACGCTCGCAGCCCGTCCAGCCTCGGCATGGTGAGGTCGAGGATCACCAGGTCGGGCCGCTCGACCTTGACCACCTCGAGGGCGGCCTGGCCGTCGGCCGCCTCGAGCAGGCCGTACTCGTCCAGGTCGAGCAAGGCGGAGACGACCCGCCTGATGGCGGGGTCGTCGTCAACGATGAGCACGCGGTTCAGCTCCATCGCTTTACCAATCGGACCAGAGTCAGCCGGACTTGAGCCCTTCGAGGAGATCGAGGAGATCACTCGAGGAGCTGCGACACCTGCGCGGTGCCGTCCCGGTAGCGGCGGGCCAGCTCGCCACGGAGCACGTCGACCACCCGCTGGACCGTCCGGCGGTGGGTCGAGACCTTCTCCTCCTCCGCCGAGAGGACCTCGACCGCCCTGGTCAGCTCCTCGACGTCCAGCTCGGGCAGGCGGGCGATGGTCTCGTCCGACACCAGCCGCTCGACCCGGCGCCGGTGCTCCCCCGCCCGTGGCGGCACCTGGACCCGGGGCACGGCACTGAACGTCGTGCCCGGCGAGTCGTCGCTCAGGATGGCCGGCAGCCCGGCCAGCAGCCCGGCCACGTCCTGCTCGTCGGTGGCCGAGCGGCGCACCAGCTCGGCCCTGAGGATGTCGAGGCGGCCCTGGAGCAGCCGCCGCAGATAGGAGACGTCGGCCTCCTCGGCCTCGGCCTCCTCACGGCGGGCGCGCAGCTCGGGCAGGCCGAGCTGGTCGACCCCTTCGGTGAACCCCGGGTCGAGGACCCGGTCGATGCGGCGCTGGCCGCCTGGCACTACCTCCACGCTCATCCATCCCCCCCTGGTCCTTGCATGAGCGGGACAGATTGTAGGCGATTTACCCGAACGGCAAGTCCACGACCGTCGCGACCCGGTCTCCGGCCCGGACCAGGCGGCCGGTCTCGACCACCCGGCGGACATAGGCCAGGCCGATCGGGCCCAGGTCGGGGTGCTCGACCACGCTGCGGAGCTGGCCGGCGCGGCGGCCGTCGTCGGTCTCCAGGTCGGTGCGGGGGGCTGGCAGGCCGTCGCCGCCGCCGTTGGGGGACGGCTGGAAGACGAGGCCGGCCAGGCGGCGCTGGACCTGGCCCAGGTTGTGGACCCTGGCCACCGTCTCCTGGCCCGGGTAGCAGCCCTTGTCCAGGTGGACGTGGGATCCCAGCAGGCCGGCCTCCTCGGCCAGCACGTCGTCGGTCAGCTCAAGCCCGGCCCTCGGCAGGCCGCCGGCCACCCGGGCCAGCTCCCAGCGCTCGGCCGGCGACCGTTCGACCCCGGCCCGCTCCAGCCCGGTGGCGGCCGCGGGCGCG
>DATENJ010000004.1:0-2590 GCA_035275125.1 Actinomycetes bacterium
CACCACCGCGGTGGTGGTGGTCAGCCACCCCGACGCCCTCGAGGCCACGGCCAAGCTGCTCGCCGACGAGGGCCTGGCCAAGGTGACCGCGCTGGTCGCCGGCGGGCCGACCCGCCAGGCCAGCGTCGCCGCCGGCCTTCGGGCCCTGCCGCCGGAGCCGCGCTATGTGGTCGTGCACGACGCCGCCCGCCCTCTTGCCCCCCCGGGCATGATCGACCGGATGCTGGAGCTGCTCCTCGAGGCCGGCCTGGCCGGGGTGGTCCCCGGGGTCCCGGTGATCGACACCATCCGCCGGGTCGACGCCGCCCAGCGCTCCACCGGCATCGTCGACCGCGAGCAGCTACGGTCCATGCAGACCCCGCAGCTGTTCGTCCGCGAGGTGCTGGAGGGGGCCTACCGGCTGGCTCTCCGTGAACGGGCCGAGGCGACCGACGAGGCCGCCCTTGTCGAGCTGGCCGGCCACTCGGTCCAGATCGTGCCCGGCGACCCCGAGAACCTGAAGGTGACCACCCCGCTCGACCTGGCCGTCGCCGAGACCCTCCTGGCCCGCCGCCGCGGTTCCGGCGCAGCGGCCCGGGGGAGCTCGTGACCCTCCCGCCGCTGCGGGTCGGGCAGGGGGTGGACGCGCACCCGCTGGTGGCCGGGCGGCCGCTGGTCCTCGGCGGGGTGACCGTCCCCTTCGAGCTCGGCCTGGACGGCCACTCCGACGCCGACGTGGTCGCCCACGCGGCCTGCGACGCCGTCCTCGGCGCGGCCGGCCTGCCCGACCTCGGCCACCACTTCCCATCGGCCGACCCGCGCTGGGAGGGCGTCTCCAGCATCGACCTGTGCGCCAGGGTGGCCGAGCTGGTCGCGGCCAGCGGCTGGGCGCCGGTCAACCTGGACGTGGCCGTGCTCTGCGACCGGCCCCGCCTCGGCCACCTCACGGCCGCCATGGCCGCCAACCTGGCCGCCGCCCTCGGCCTCGAGCCGGCCCGGGTCCGGGTCACGGCCAAGGCCACCGACGGCCTCGGCTTCTCCGGCCGGGGGGAGGGGATCGCCGCCAGCGCGGTCTGCCTGGCCGCTGAGCAGCCGGTTCGCGGGTAGGATACGAAGCTCACCCGCCGACCTCGATCCCGGAGCCGAACCACCGTGGCCCTGCAGCTCCACAACACCCTGACCCGTCGCAAGGAGCCGTTCGTGCCCCGCGACGTGGGCCGGGTCGGGATCTACCTCTGCGGCCCCACCGTCTACGCCGAGCCCCACATCGGCAACCTCCGCCCGGTGGTGGTGTTCGACGTCCTGCGGCGCCACCTGGTCGCCTCCGGCTACGACGTCCTCTACGTCCGCAACTACACCGACGTCGACGACAAGATCATCAACGCCGCCGGCCACGACCCGCTCCGCGCCTTCGCCGTGGCCGAGCACTGGACGCGGGTCTACGACGAGATCACCGCCGCCCTTGGCGTGGAGCCGCCCGACATCGCGCCAAGGGCCAGCGGCCACATCCCGGAGATGCTGGCCCTGATCGCCCGCCTGGTCGCCGCCGGCATCGCCTACCAGGTCGGCGGCGACGTCTATTTCGCCGTCGGCAAGTGGCCCGACTACGGCCAGCTGTCCGGCCGCGACCTGGACGAGCTCCAGGCGGGGGCCCGGGTTGAGGTCAACCCGGACAAGCGCGACCCGCTGGACTTCGCCCTCTGGAAGGGCGCCAAGCCGGGCGAGCCCACCTGGGACTCGCCCTGGGGACCGGGCCGCCCCGGCTGGCACATCGAGTGCTCGGCCATGGCCGGCAAGTACCTGGGCCGCGCCTTCGACATCCACGGGGGCGGCGAGGACCTCATCTTCCCCCACCACGAGAACGAGATCGCCCAGTCCGAGGCGGCCACCGGCGAGCCGTTCGCCCGCTACTGGCTCCACAACGCCTTCCTGGAGCTCAAGGGCGAGAAGATGGCCAAGTCCGTCGGCAACGTGGTCAGCCCCCGCGAGCTCCTGGCCCGCCACCGCGGCGTGGTCCTGCGCTACGCCCTCCTCGGCGCCCACTACCGCAGCCCCCTGGAGTTCTCCGAGGAGGTCATCGCCGACGCCGCCGCCAGCTACGACCGCCTGGCCACCTTCGCCACCAACGCCGCTCGCGCCCTCGGCACCCAGGGTCGCCCGGTCGACGGGCTGGGGGAGGAGGGGCCGGCGGGCGGGCCGGATTCCCCGCCCCCGTCCGGGTGGAGCGACCGGTTCAGGGCCGCCCTTGACGACGACCTGAACGTCCCCGCCGCCCTGGCCGTGCTGTTCGACCTGGTCGCCGAGTCCAACCCGCTGATCGCCAGGCTGGAGCGCGGCGACAGCGCGGTGGCCGGCGACCTCCAGGACCGGTTCGCCACCTTCGTCGCCCTGACCGCCCGCCTCGGCTTCACCCCGCTCGACGACCTCCCCGACCCGGCAGCCTTCCGCCCCGTCCTCGACCTCCTCCTCGACCTCCGCGAACGGGCACGCGCCGCCCGCGACTTCGCCGTCGCCGACGCCATCCGCGACCGCCTCGCCCAGGCCGGCATCCGGGTCGAGGACCGCCCCGGCGGCCCCCGATGGCACCTCAGCCCCTAGGCGGCGGCCGCCA
>DATENJ010000005.1:0-6778 GCA_035275125.1 Actinomycetes bacterium
AGCGCCCGGGCCCGGTCGGCCGCAGGCGGCCCACTTCCCTTCCCGGGCCCGGGCTCAGCGCCCCCGCTCCTGCTAGCCTGATGCCAACGATGTCCAGCTCGCCCCCCACCACCCAGCCGCAGCCGCCGCCTCCGGGCCGCCGCAAGCGGGAGATCCTCGGCGGAACCGGCCTGATCGTGATGGTGGTGGCCATCCTGCTGTTCACCGCGGTGGCGATCGCCATCGAGCTCGCCTCCAACCAGGGCAAGACCTTCAGGGCCAGCGTCACGGTGCTGGGCCCGGTCGCCAGCAGCCAGAACCAGGTCCGCCTGCTGTTCCGGGTCACCAACGCCGGCTCCCGGGCCGGCCGCCCCGACAAGTGCGAGGCCGTGCTCTTCAACGTGAGCGGCGACCGGGTCGGTGTCGGCGCGGTCAGCCTCAAGGACCCGATCCAGCCCGGGGCCACCCACGACGAGCCCGGCATCGGGACCGCCGCCGAGCTCCCCGTCAACGGCACCGTCCACTGCCGCGCCCTCGAACCCGGCTAACCCCGCTGGATGCTGAGGACCAGGTGGGCCGGCCCGGCGGGTGGTCCTCGGTGTCGTCGACCCGCCTGGCCATGACCGCCCCCGTCAGCTGGAGCTCGGCATTCTCGCCTGGGAGGTTACGTGGTCAACCGGCACCCTGAACCGGCGCTCGAGGATTGCCGGCAGGTTGCCCTTGAGCCAGCGCGACACCCCTGGGGGGAAGGTCGAGAGCACGATCCGGTCGTAGCCGGGATGGGCCTGGAGCTCGTCGCCGACCGCCTCGAGGGGCGAGTGGCTGCCGACCCGCGCCTCGGCCACCGGGACCCCGGCGGCGGCCAGCGACGCCATCGCCTCACCGGCCCGCCGGCGGGCCAGCTGCCTGGCCTCGCCCTCCTCCCAGTTGTGGAGCAGGTGGCCGGTCGGGGTGGCCGGGACCAGCAGGGTGAAGGTGGCCGCCGGGTCGGCGGCGGCCAGCGCCCTGACCCGTTCCAGCAGCTCCGGGCTCCCGGCCGTCTGGTGGGCGACGATGAGGTACCGAGCCATGCGCTCTCCCTCCGCTGGGCTGTGGATGTGGTTGTGCGCCCAGCCGGGCCCGGTGTCAAGATCGGGACATGACCACCTTCCGGGTCGACTCCGAGATCGGCCAGCTCCGCAAGGTCCTGCTGCACTGCCCGGACCTGGAGCTGGCCCGCCTGACCCCGGCCAACATCGCCGACATGCTGTTCGACGAGATCATGTGGGCCGAGCGGGCCCGCGTCGAGCACCAGGCGTTCGCCGACGTGCTCCGATCCCGCGGGGTCGAGGTGTTCCTGCTGGCCGACCTGCTGGCCACGGCCCTGGCCGACGAGGGCGGCCGCAAGGAGCTGCTGGACCGGGTGGTGACCGTCGACGGCTTCGGGGCCGGGCTGGCCCCCGAGCTGCGGGCCTGGTTCGACTCGCTGGACCCGGCCGAGCTGGTCACCTACCTGATCGGCGGGGTCATCCCCGAGGACCTGCCGTTCCGGCCGGAGGGGCTGGTCGGGGCCAGCTTCCACCCGACCACCTTCGTGCTGCCGCCGCTGCCCAACCAGCTGTTCATGCGCGACACCTCGGCCTGGATGTACGGCGGGGTGTCGATCAACCCGATGGCCTTCCCGTCACGGCGGCGCGAGACGATGCACCTGGAGACGGTCTACCGGCGCCACCCGATGTTCGCCGGCGCCGACTTCCCGGTCTGGTACGGCGGCGACGGGATCGACCACTACCCGGCGGTGATCGAGGGCGGCGACATCCTCGTCATCGGCCGCCGGGCCCTGCTCGTCGGCATGGGCGAGCGCACCACCCACCAGGGGGTGGAGGCCCTGGCCCGGCGGCTGTTCGACGCCGGGGTGCTGGACACCCTTGTCGCCGTCGAGCTGCCCAAGGTCCGGGCCTACATGCACCTGGACACCGTCCTCACCCAGGTCGACCACGACGCGTTCGTCGTCTACCCGGGTCTGCGGACCCAGATGCGGCCGTTCGTGGTCACCCCCGGGCCCGGCCGCCACCTGGAGGTCAAGGCCGAGGACGAGCTGTTCGCCACCCTGGCCCGGGTGCTGGACGTGCCCCGCATCCGCACCTTCGAGACCGGCGGCAACGAGATGCTGGCCGCCCGCGAGCAGTGGGACGACGGCAACAACGTGCTCGCCGTCGCCCCCGGGGTGGTGGTCGCCTACGAGCGCAACGTCGACACCAACCAGCGTCTGCGCGACGACGGGGTCGAGGTCCTGACCATCCCCGGCTTCGAGCTCGGCCGGGGCCGCGGCGGCCCCCGCTGCATGAGCTGCCCACTGGAGCGCGACCCGGTCGCCTGAGCCGGGGCCAATCTCACCCTGTACGGGTGATGACGGCCGACGCCGGGTCGGGGACGCTTCAGCCGGGCCGCCCGGACCATCGCCGGGCCGGCCATGGCGCACGTGCGGACAAGGAGTGAGGAGCATGTCTGGAACCACGCCGGCGTCCGGGGGCCGGCTGCCGTTGGGGAAGGCGGTCGGGCAGGCCTGGGCGCTGTGGCTGGCCGGTTTCCTGGCCCTGCTCGGGGGCGTCCTGCTGCTGGTCAACCCGGGGTCCGGGCTGCGGCTGATCAAATGGCTGCTGGGGCTGTTCCTGATCGGCTGGGGCGTGATGCGGCTGGTCCATGCCGTCAGCGGCCCCCGGCGGGACCGGACCTGGCTGGTGCTGTCGGGGATCTGTGTCCTTGGGGCCGGGATCGTCGTCCTGGCCTGGCCAGGGGTCACCTTGACGGCCCTGGTCTACATCCTGGTCGTGGGCGGGATGGCCTTCGGCGCGCTCGACCTGGCCACCGCCGTGGCCGACCGCCGCCGCAACCGCGGGTGGTGGCTGTACCTGCTCCGCGGCCTCGCGACCATCGCCCTGGTGCTGGCCCTGCTGGTCTGGCCGGACCAGACCCTCGGCGTGGTCCGCCTGATCGCGGCCGTGCTGCTGATCCTGTGGGGCGCCTCCACCCTCGGCGAGGCCTACCAGTCACCTATCCGCGACGACACCCGGGGCTACCGCGGCGAGCTCAACAAGGAGATCCCGCACCGGCTCATCTGACCTAGGGGACGGTCAACGGCTGGGGGCCCTCGTCCAGGACGGCGACGGTGTGCTCGAAATGGGCCGCCCAGGAGCCGTCGCGGGTGGCAACGGCCCAGCCGTCGGGGCGGTGGACATAGGCCGGGTCGCCGTCGACGAACATCGGCTCGATGGCCAGGACCAGGCCGTCGCGCAGGCGCGGCCCCCGGCCGGGGCGGCCGTCGTTGTCGACCGACGGGTCCTCGTGGAGCAGCTGGCCGACCCCGTGGCCGCCGTGGTCGGCCAGGATGCCGTAGCCGGCGGCGTGGGCGACCCGGCCGACGGCGTGGCTGATGTCGGACAGCCGGTTGCCCACCCGGGCCTGCTCGATCCCGGCCCACAGGGCCCGCTCGGTGACCTCGAGCAGATGCCGGGTGGCCGGGTCGACCTCGCCAACGGGCACGGTCACGGCGGCGTCGGCGTGGTAGCCGCCGACCACCGCGCCGCAGTCGATCGACAGGACGTCGCCGTCGCGCAGCCGGCGGCGGTCGGGGATGCCGTGGACGATCACCTCGTTCACCGACAGGCACAGGCTGGCCGGGAACGGGGTCGGCGCGAACCGGGGGTGGTAGCCGAGGAACGAGGCCGTCGCCCCCTCCCGGGTGATGGTCCTGGCCCCGAGCTCGTCCAGCTCCCGCAGGGTCACCCCGGGCCGGACGGCGGCTGCCACCCGCTCGAGGGCCTTGGCCACCACCCGCCCGGCCCGCCGCATGGTGGCGATCTCGTCGCGGGACTTCAGGATGACCACTGCCGCTCCTCGGCGTCGTCCCCGCCCGGGTCGTCGGCCGGGCCGGCCTCCTCGGGGCCGCCCTCCTCGGCGGCTGGGTGGCGGCGCTCCCGCAGCCACAGCCAGACCGACCCGCCGACCACCAGGGCCACCGAGATCCAGGCGTTGCGGGACAGGCCGGCCAGCCGGAAGGTGGTGTCGGTGCGCAGCAGCTCCAGCCCGAACCGGCCGGCGCCGTACAAGATGAGATAGAGCAGCGACAGGCTGCCCGGGCGTAGCCGCCGGGTGGCCGACACCCGCAGCAGGACGGCGACGACGGCCAGGTTGTAGATCGACTCGTACAGGAACGTCGGGTGGAAGGTGGCGAAGTCGGCGTAGCGGTCGGGCCGGTGCTCGGGGTCGACGTGCAGGGCCCAGGGCAGCGTGGTCGGGGTGCCGAACAGCTCCTGGTTGAAGTAGTTGCCCCAGCGGCCGAAGGCCTGGGCCAGGGGGATGGCCGGGATGGCGGCGTCAAGGGCCTTCAGCACCGGCAGCCCGCGCCGGCGGGCCACCCACAGCCCGGTCAGGATGCCGACGGTCAGCCCGCCGTACAGGGCCAGCCCGCCCTGCCAGATGGCGAACACGGCCAGCGGGTTGTCGCGGAAGTCGCCGGTGTGGGTGATCACGTACCCGAGCCGGCCGCCGAGGAAGCCGGCCACCACCCCCCAGACGGCCGGCCGTTCCAGCTCGCCCGGCTTGCCCCCGGCCTGGACCCAGCGCCGGTTGACCAGCCAGAACGCGGCCAGCACACCCACGGCGATGCACAGCCCGTACAGGTGGAAGAACAGCGGCCCGAGCCCGAACCCGTTGGTCGGCGGCGCTGGGATGAACGCCAGTCGGGCCGCGGCGGCACCCATGAACTCAAACCCGTTGGTCGGCGGCGCCGGGATGAAGGCCAGCATGTCCGGCATCTACGGTTCCAGCACGTCGGCGACGGCCTTGTCGACCGCGGCCAGCACCTCGTCGTCCAGGCGGCGGCCGGCGGCGGCGCAGTTGTCCTCCAGCTGCTCGGGCCGGGACGCGCCCACGATCGCCGAGGCCACCGTCTCGGTGCGCAGCACCCAGGCCAGGGCCAGCTGGGCCATGCTCAGGCCGGCCTCGTCGGCCACCACCCGCAGCCGCTCGACCGCCTCAAGGACCTCGTCGGTGAGGAAGCGGCCCACGAACGAGCCCATCTTGCGCGACGCCGCCCGGCTGTCGGGCGGGGGCGCCTGGCCCCTGCGGTACTTGCCGGTCAGCACCCCCTGGGCCAGCGGCGACCAGACCACCTGGCCGACCCCTTCGCGGGCCGAGAGGGGCAGCACCTCGGCCTCGATGCGGCGGCGCAGGACCGAGTACTCGGGCTGGTTGGACACCAGCCGGTCCAGGCCCAGGTCGTCGGCCAGGACCAGGGCGTCGCCGATCTGGCCGGCGGTCCACTCGCTCACCCCGACATAGTGGACCTTGCCCTGGCGGACCAGGTCGTCGAGGGCGCGCAGGGTCTCCTCCAGCGGGGTCTCGTCGTCGAAGCGGTGGCACTGGTACAGGTCGAGGTAGTCGGTGCGGAGCCGGCGCAGGCTGGCGTGGCAGGACTCCATGATGTGCTTGCGGGACAGGCCGCGGTCGTTGGGGCCGTCCCCGACCGGGAAGTAGACCTTGGTCGCGAGCACATAGGAGGAGCGGGGGTAGCCGGCCAGGGCCTCGCCCATGACCTCCTCGGCCGCGCCCCGGCCGTACACGTCGGCGGTGTCGAAGAAGTTCACCCCGAGCTCATAGGCCCGGGCCACGCACTCCCGGGCCCGGTCGGCCTCGACCCCGACCCCGTAGGTCAGCCAGGAGCCGAGCCCGATCTCCGACACCCTGACCCCGCTCGCCCCCAGCCGCCGGTACTCCACCCGCCCGCGCCTCCTTCAGCTCGTCTCGTGCTGCGGCCGCCCGACCAGCTGGCCACCGCCGCGGACGACCAGCTCGTCGCGGAGCGCCCACAGGACCGGGAAGAACCGGTAGCGGGTGGTCCGCTGCAGGTAGGCGATGGCCATCCCGCCGGTGCCCCGCGCATGGTCGCCGAGGGTACGCTGCACGAGCGCGACGTGCTCCTGGCGCCAGCGGATCCAGCGCTCGTCGTAGTCCACCAGGGCCTCGCAGACCAGGTAGAAGCCGGTCCGCGGCCCCGGGTCGACATAGAGGTCGGCCCACCCGGCGAGGTCGTCGATCCCCAGGCGGGCGGCCGCCGCGGTGAGGGCGTCGGCCAGGGACCGCTGGGCCAGGCGGGTGGCCAGCGGCTCGGGCAGGCTCCCGCCGTACTCGATCTCCAGCGCCTTGAGGTAGCCGGGCTCGCGCAGCCCCGAGCGCAGCTCCAGCTCCCGGAACTGGACCGACTGGGAGCCGCTGGCCGTCCCCAGGTAGCTGCGGAACTGGTGCAGGTCCCACGGGGGCATGCTGTGCAGGCTGCGGGTCTGGTCCATGGCGTGCTCGAGGGTGTGGTTGACCCGGCCGAGCAGCGCCAGGGCCCGCCCGAAGCCGTCGGCGTCGAGCTGCTCGACGATCCGGCCCAGGTCGTGCTGGAGCAGCTTCATCCACAGCTCCAGGGCCTGATGGACGACGATGAAATGCAGCTCCTCAGGATGGGCCGGCCGGGAGCGCGGCTGCTGCAGGGCCAGCAGCTCCGGGACCCGCAGGTAGCTGCTGTAGGTCAGCTCGTCGGTGTCCACCGACCCCCCTTGGTCGCGACGGTTCCCACCAAGAGCCTATCGCTGGTGGATCTGGAATTGCCCGCGGGTCCCGCGCTACTTAGCATGGGTACAGACGGTGGCCTGTCGAAGGGAGCAGCCGGTTGCGCAGGACCGCGATCCTCTTTGGTGGCATCGCCCTTCTCGCCCTGCTGCTGACCCCGGCCACCGGGGCCGCCACCTCCCGGGGAGCGGCGAGGGCGGCC
>DATENJ010000006.1:0-6420 GCA_035275125.1 Actinomycetes bacterium
GCCATGCTGTCACACGGCGATCTGCGCCTGGTGCTCAGCGCTCCCGGCGGCGGCCCGGGTGGTGGCCAGGCCATGCCCGACGGCAGGCTGCCCGAGCCCGGAGGCTGGAACCGGTTCCAGCTGGAGGTGGCTGATCTCGCCGCTGCGGTCGAGACGCTGCGCAACCACGGCGCTCGCTTCCGTAATGACATTGTCGTCGGGGTCGGCGGCAAGCAGATCCTGCTCGAGGATCCTTCTGGTAATCCGATTGAGCTGTTCGAGCCGACCTCGCCTGAGGCCTCGCTGTCACCGCATCGCTGACGCAACGGCATTGCCTCTAGGCCTGACCGATCTGGCGGTCGACTACAACGGGATGAGATGGAGCTGCCTTCCGGCGTGTTCGTGGCGAAGGCCTCGACCGAGGCGTGGGAGCCCGATCCCGAGGTGCCAGGAAGTGAGATGCGGGAGCTGGTCCGCGCTGACGGGGTGTGGGCCGGCCTGACCCGGTTCGCCAGGGTCGATGGTCCGGTGCCGTGGACGCCCGAGCGTCGCGAGATCGTCTTGATCCTGGAAGGGTCGGTGCGGATCGAGACCGCGGCCGGCGGGGTCTTGGAGCTGGGGGTGGGGGACCTGTTCTCGCTGCCGCCCGGGGTGGAGACGACCTGGCACATCACGACTCCATTCAAGGAGGCCTGGGCCTGGCTGACTTGTGAAACGGGCTCATGACACCTCACGCCGACCCCCAAGCCCCGATAGTCAGCTCGCCTTGCATGCCTGTCGGGCCCGTTAGCGGTTCGGGGCGTCGACCTCGACCTGGATGCCGCCCTTGTCGAGCGACTGCTGGGCGGCCTCGAGGGTGGCGACCACGCGGACGCCGTTCCAGCCGTCGGTGCGGGGGCGGGCGCCGGTGCGGCAGCACTCCAGGAAGTGCTCCAGCTCCAGGGCCAGGGGCTCGGTCAGGTCGGTGCGGGGAACATGCAGGTCGCCGCGTCGCAGGCGGAACTGGAACTCGCCGAAGCCGCCCGACACCGGGTCGGCGCCCTTGTCGTAGACGCGCAGCTTGGCCTCAGAGTCGAGGTCGTCGAAGACCACCATGCGGCGGGAGCCGACCACGGTGGTTCGGCGCAACTTGGAAGGGTCGAGCCAGGACACATGGATATGGGCCAGGACCCCGCCGTCGTAGCCCAGGGTGGCGAAGACCACGTCCTCGACCTCGGCGTGCAGGTAGCGGGCCCCGCGGGCCGACACCCAGCGGGGGGCCGAGCCGATCAGGTAGTTGGCGATCGAGACGTCATGTGGGCCGATCGACCACAGGGCGTTGATGTCGCTCTGGATCCGCCCGAGGTTGACCCGCTGGGAGTGCAGGTACCACAGATCGCCCAGGTCACCCGCCTCCAGCAGCTCACGCATGCGGGTCACGGCCGGGTTGTACTCGAAGGTGTGGCCGACCAGCAGCACTCGGCCGGCCCGGTCGGCCGCCTCGGCCAGGGCGACCGCCTCGCCCGTGGACAGGGCCAGGGGCTTCTCGACCAGCACGTGCTTGCCGGCCTGGAAGGCGTCGGCCAGCAGCGGCGCGTGGGTGCGGGCGGGGGAGGCCACCACCAGGGCATCGACCTCAGGGTCGCGCATCACGTCGTCCGGGTCGGCCAGGACCCGGACCCACGGGTAGCGGTGGGCGACCTCGGCCCGCCGGGCCGGGTCGGGGTCGACACAGGCCACCCAGTTCCTGCCCAGGCGCATATGCAGGTTCCGGGCCAGGTTGGGTCCCCAGTAGCCGTGGCCGAGCAGGGCCACCCGCGGCTGGTCGATATCGTCCTCCAAGCGGACGTCCGGATGTGCGCCCCTGATCCTACCGGGCGGGCCGGCGACCCTCAGCGAACGGTCACCGTAACCGTCGCGCTGGTCGCGCTGGTGTGGTCGGCGTCGGCGCGCTTGACGACCCGGTAGGTGAACGAGCCCGTGGCCGGGGGCTTGGCTTGCAGGGTGTAGGTGCTGGAGTTGGTCAGGGTGGCCGTTGCCACACCTTTCCAGGTGCTGTTGGTCTGGCGTTGTAGGTAGACCCGCTGGCCGTGGTGGTTGGGGGCGACCGAGCCGGTGACGACGATGGTCTTGCTCTTGGTGACTGTGCTGGCCTGGAGGCGGGCGGTCACCGTTGGTCGGACGCTGACCGTCACCTGGGGGCTGCTGGCGGTGCCGTAGGTGTCGGAGCCGGGGAAGCTGGTCCGGTAGGTGGTGGTGGCCGTCGGGGTCGGGGTGAAGGTGGCGGCGCCGTCGGCGTCGGTGGTGGCGGTGCCGGCGCCGAGCTCGCCGGCGGTGCCGGCGCGGCGGGCGAACAGGTTGACCGGCTCGCCCTCAATGCCGGCGGTGGTCTGCTCGTCGGTCAGGCGGCTGGGCAGGGTGGCGTGGTCGCCGTAGGTGACGGTGGCGGCGCCGGTCAGGGTCAGCTGGGCCGGCCGGGGAGCGTCGTCGTCCTGGAGGAAGCTGGAGTTGGCGGTGTTCCAGTGGGTGGCCAGGTAGTTGCCGGCCGCCGGGTTGGTGTTGAAGTAGTCGTTGTCGCCGCAGTCGAGCAGCGCCTCCTGCTCGGGGGTGCAGACGACCGTCATCACCGTCGGGCCGCTGGCGTCGTCGTCGTAGCACATGACGTCGGCCTCGTCGGTGCAGTGCCAGGCGGCGCTGGGGTGGGGGGCGTCGCGCTGGACCGCGCCCAGGTTGTGGAAGATCTCGTGCAGCTCGGCGTACTGCCAGCAGGGGGTGTCCACCCGGGCGTAGCTCGGGCCGCGGTTGTTGCGGTTGTCCTGGCCGGGGCGGGTGTCGCCGTAGACCTCGCCGAGACCGCAGATCCCGACCGCGGCGTCGACCCAGACCAGGTACTTGCGGTCGGTGCGGGTGAAGCCCTGGAGGCCGAGCTCGGTGCGCATCTGGCTGAAGCTGTCGTCACCGAGGGGGCTGAGGGTCACCCTGGCCACGTCCAGCTGGCAGTCGCGGTCGGTGACGAAGCGCAGGCGTTTGCCCCCGCCGGTCTGGCCGGCGCTGGTCCACACCGCCTGGTCGGCCTCGGCCATCCACTCGCGCAGCGAGGTCACCACGCTCTCGTAGCGGTCGGGGACGTCGAGGGCGTGGGCGTAGATGGCCTGGATCCTGTTGCCGGAGGTGCCGTCGCCGATGCAGCTCACCGACGCCGGGTCGGCACCCGGAGATGGCGGGCTGGTCGCCTGCTCGAGGCCGGCCAGGCCGCGCAGGCGAGGGTCGGGACTGCGCAGGCTGCTGCGGGCCTCCAGCTCCTGGAGGGTCGGGCGCTCATACAGGCTCACCCCGGGCGGTGGAGCGTCGTTGCCGTGCAGGCAGGCCACCATCGCCCCGGCGCGGAGGTCCTGGCAGGCGGCCGCGGGGTCGTTGCTGCTGGAGGCCGTGGGCGGTCGGGGGGCGGGGCCGGTCCCGGCGACCAGGGCCACCCCGATGGCCAGGGCCACCGCCGTCACCGTGGCAATCGTCCGCCGCTCCCATTGCGCCGATTCCCGCATTGGCCTCCCCGCACTCGACGCCCGTCCTTGCCTGATCGGGGGATCTGCCGAGAAGCTGAAGAGGCCACCCCTGGGGAGTGGGGTCTACTGGGGCCGCACGAGTCTTCGGTCGGTGGCGACAGCGGAGGTGCCAGCCGGTACATCGCGTCGTTTCACGTTGGCGAGGCAAGCCGGTAGTTCGCCTGACGACCCAGTTCCACGAATCCGAGGCTGCGGGCGACCTGCCGTGACGCCACCAGGGAGCTGCGGGCCCGCCACTGTGGGACCAGGCCGGCGTGGACCACCTCGTCGATCGCCCGGGCGGCCACCGCCTTCCCGAGGCCGCGACCTCGGAAGGCTGGATCGACCAGCACCGACAGGTGGCCGAGCTGGCCATGCCAGACCCGGTGGCCGCTGGCTGCCACGACCCGGCCGGCAACCTGAAAGACGGCCAGCGTCGACTCCACGTCCGCGATGCCGCTCTCCTCGGCGTCCTGGGGACCGCAGGCCACGACCAGCTGTCGCACCGACTGGTGCCCGGCCTCCACCAGGGTGACGCGCGGGTCGTTCTCGATGTCCACGGCGGTCGGGTCCAGGAATGCCAGGGTGGCCGGGCCGACGACCTCCTCGACCGGACCGATCACCCTCGCCACCGTGGCCGGGTCGGTCAGGTCGACGTCCAGATCACGCTGTTGCAGGTCATGCAGCCGGGCGGACGCGTTCGGTGGCACCGAGACACAGGTCGAGTCGCCGAGCCCCACGACCCTGACCCAGACGGGTTCGGCGGGATCCTGCGCAGGCTGCAGGTGGACGTGGAGTCCCGGGCTACGGAACGCGGCCGGGGCGCCCAGCTCGGCTCGCCAGCCTTGGCGAATCCGCTCGGCAATCTGCTGATCCATCACCCAACCGCTCACCAACCTCCGCGCCGCCGATAGCGGCCATCTCCATCATCCCGCAGCTCACACCAGAGGTCCCTGAAGCCGGAATAACGGTGTCGGTGGCCTGATCGAGCCGAACCGGTGATCAACTCGCGTTCCCGCCGAAACGGTCCTGCGCGGGTTCCGTGACCAGCCCTGCCCACACTCAAGGTGAGCTTCCGACCAGGAAGCATGTACACATGAGGGGGCCCAACCATGCGCCTTGTCCGCGCGCTGCTCACCACCGCAGCGCTCACCGCCGTCCTCCTGGCCGGCTGCAGCTCCAGACCCACCGACCCCGCCACCACCGCCGCCCCGCCCGCTGGCCAGCCCGCCAGCCCCGCAGCAGCGGCATCCGCCGACCCGGCGACCACACCCACCCCGACCACACCGCGCACCCCGACCAAGCCCAACGGCTCCGCTGAGGCCGCCCGCGCGGTGGCCACCGCCCGCGCCTTTCTCGCCAACCAGCTCGGCATGACCAACATGGTCGCTGGCGCCTTCCGATTCACCGGCGCCCGCGTCGGCGAGGTCGGGTTCCGCCACAAGTACGGCGAAGGCCGCCGGCTGCTGCCCCAGACCGGCCCCTACGCGGTCGTGGTCCGGCTCCAGCGCCTCCCCGCCGGCTGGTGGGTCCTGGGCGTGAACGGCCGCAGTATCCAGATCACCAGCCCAGCCCGGCTCCAGCGGATCAGTTCTCCGCTGACCGTCCGCGGCGCCGCCGAAGTCTATGAAGGCAGCTTGTACTACAAGGTCACCCAGGACCGTCCCGGCCCCGACCTGCTGCTCGGCCAGGGCCTGGTCGACGGCCGGGCCAGCACCAAGCCCGGCGACCTCGGCACCCTCCGCTTCCGCCAGCCGACCAGCACCGGGCCCGGTTGGGTGATCCTCTACGACGCGGCCGCCGACGGCAGCAACGGCATCATCCAGGCCACCATGGTGCGGGTCCAGTTCGCCGCCGCCGCCCCGGCCCCCCGCATCCTCGAGGTGACCACCAGCCCGAGGCTGCGCAACCTCGAGGGCTGGCTGGAGCTCCCCTCGGGAGCCGGCAACGTGGTCCTCTCGGTCAAGGCAACCAACGCTCAGCGGGTGCGGTTCACCCTCACCCCGACCGGGACCGAGGTCGCCGACCTCACCAAGCTGCTGGGCGAGGACCGCACTCCGGCCGACGGGTTCCGCCTCCTCTGGCACTACCCGAACCAGCCAATCATGGGGCACCTGGGCATCCAGGCGATCGGACCCAGCGGCACCGCCACCGAGACCCTCTCCATCGTCCACGCCGAACCCTGAACCTCGGGTCCGACGGCCGGCGCCACGACCACCTGTGGCGCCGGCCGTCCGCCGTGGACCGATCCAAAACGCGTGGTACCGGCGCTCGGCTGTCCGTCGGCGTCTGCCCCTACCGATACATGGGGATGAGCTGACAAGGTGATGGCTACATGCGCAGAGAAGCTGGAATGGGGTGATGGGATGGCCAGAGAACCGCTTCGCGGCTGCACCGTGGGGGAGGAAGACCTCGCCGACGTCGGCGACCCAGCCACGCCACAAACGGGCGGCCCGCGACCCCCCAGCGCGGCGTCTGCGGCCGACACCGACCAGACCTACGCCATCCAGCCACTGTATGTCCTGCCGGGAGACGGTGCAGACCACGGTCTGGCGGCCGACGGCACGATCAGCCAGTCGGTGAGCGCCATGCAGCAATGGCTCATGGGACAGACCGGCGGTGTCCGGCTGCGCATCCTGACCGGTACGGTGGCCACGGTCCGAATCGGTGAGACCGACGCCCAGATCACCGCCCGTGGCGCCTACGTTCGGGATCGGGTGGAACAGCTGTTGCGGCAGGAGGGCTACGCCGACCCCAATCGGCTCTATGCGGTCTGGTACGACGGGACCAGCACCTTCTCCTGCGGCGGGGGTGCCTGGCCGCCCGACCTGCCGGGCCAGGTGGCGGCGCTGTACCTGCAAGGGCGCTACGACAGCGTGGACTGTTCACAGGACCGGTTCAGCGGTGACGGGAAGACGGT
>DATENJ010000007.1:0-4962 GCA_035275125.1 Actinomycetes bacterium
CGGCGCGCAGGGCGACCCGCGCCTGCCCGCCGGCGCCGGCGACCTCGCCCAGCATGTCGCTCGGGTCGCGCCGGGCCAGCTCGGCCTGGTCGTCGAGCACCGCCGCCCCGGTGGACTCGGAGAGGTTGATGGAGGGGCCGCTCACGCCGGCGTCGTTCCCGGCTTCTCGGCCTCCTCGATCAGCATCACCGGGATGTCGTCGCGCACCGGGTACCGGTAGTGGCACTCGCCGCGGCACTCGATGACCTGCTCCGCCTCCTTGTACTCGACCTCGCCGTGGCAGTTCGGGCAGGCCAGGATCTCCAGCAGCTTCTCGTCAAGGGCCATCGTGGGGCTCCCCTCCTCGGCCGTTCAGGCCGGCTCGCCGCCGACCGCTTCCAGCACCCCGTCCCGCACCCTGGCCATCTCGGCCTCGGTGGTGGCTTCGACGTTGAGCCGGAGCAGGGGCTCGGTGTTGCTCGGTCGCAGATTGAACCACCAATCGCCGGCCTCGACGGTCAGCCCGTCGGCGAAGTCGGCCATCTCGGCCGGGTAGCTTGCGGCCACGGCCTCGATGACCTTGCCGGGGTCGTCGACGCGGCGGTTGATCTCGCCCGAGGCGGCGTAGCGGCGGTAGGGGGCCAACACCTCCGACAGTGGCCGGCCGGCCCGGGACAGCGCGTCCAGTGCGACCAGGGCGGCGATCAGGCCCGAGTCGGCCCGGTAGTTGTCGCGGAAGTAGTAGTGGCCGGAGTGCTCGCAGCCGAAGATGGCCCCGGTCTCGGCCATCACGCCCTTGATGAAGCTGTGCCCGACCCGGGTCCGGACCGGGACCCCGCCGGCCTCGCGGATCGTCTCGGGCACGACCCGGGAGCAGATCAGGTTGTAGAGCACGGTCGCGCCCGGCTCGCGCTCGCACATCAGCCGGGCCACCAGCGCCCCGACCAGGCTGGAGGGCACGGTCGCGCCCAGCTCGTCGACCAGGAACACCCGGTCGGCGTCGCCGTCGAAGGCCAGCCCGACGTCGGCGCCCTCGGCCACCACCCTGGCCTGGAGCTCGCGCAGGTTCTCGGGGTTGAGCGGGTCGGCGGGGTGGTTGGGGAAGTTGCCGTCCAGCTCGAAGTACATCGGCACCAGCTCGAACGGCAGCCCGGCGAAGACGGCCGGGACCACGTGCCCGGCCATGCCGTTGCCGGCGTCGGCGACCACCTTGAGGGGCCGCAGGGCGTCGGTGTCGACGAAGCCGCGGACGTGGGCGGCGTAGCGCTCCAGGAGGTCGTCGGCCTGTCGCTCGTGGCCCCGCCGAGCGCTGGGGGTGGCCGGCTCGCCCGCGGCGACCATCCGCTTGATGTCGGCCAGGCCCGACTCCTCCCCCACCGGGACCGCGCCCGGCCGGCACAGCTTGAGGCCGTTGTAGCGGGCCGGGTTGTGGGAGGCGGTCAGCATCACCCCGGCGACGTCCAACGCACCGGAGACGTAGTAGAGCATGTCGGTCGAGCAGAGCCCGACCCGGAGCACGTCGGCCCCCTGGGCCATCGCCCCGGCGGCCAGGGCGTCGGCCATCGGCTTGGACGACGGCCGCATGTCCTGGCCGATGGCCAGGGTCCCCGCCCCGGTGAGGGCCACGAACGCCCGCCCGACCCGTTCGGCCAGCTCCTCGTCCAGCTGGTCGGGGTAGACCCCGCGGACGTCGTAGGCCTTGAACACCTGGTCGAGGGCGGACGGCACGGCGGCTCCTTGCGGCGGGTGCTGCGGCGGACCGGGACGCCCGCGATTCTAGTCCGGGCCGACCGGTTGGGGCGCCGCCCGGCGCGACAGCCACGACGGGACCTCGGCCGCCGGCATGGGCCGCGCGAACAGGTAGCCCTGGGCCAGCGGCACCCCGGCGCGTCGGACCACCTCGGCCTGCTGCTCGGTCTCGACGCCCTCGGCCACGATCTCCAGGTCCAGGATCTCGCCAACGGAGATGACCAGCCGGAACATCTCGTCGGCGCGGCGCTCGTCGCCCTGGGCGAGGAAGCTGCGGTCGATCTTGAGCTGGTGGACGGGGAAGGACCGCAGCGAGGCCAGGGAGGCGTAGCCGGTGCCGAAGTCGTCGATGGCGATCCGCACGCCCGCCTCGGCGACCCGTTGCAGCTGGACCCTGGCGTTGCGCTGGTCGATCAGCTCGGACTCGGTGATCTCGAGGGTCAGCTGGGCCGCCGGCAGCCCACTGTCCTCAAGGGCGGCGGCGACGGTGTCGGCGAAGCGGGGATCGTCGAGCTGCCGCGGGGCCACGTTCACGGCCAGGCGCAGCCCGTCGGCCCCTTGCCGGCTCGACCAGTCGGCCATCTGCCGGCAGGCGCTGGCCAGCACGTGGTTGCCGAGGGCGGCGATGTGGCCGGTCCGCTCGGCCAGGGGGATGAAGGTCCCGGGGGGCAGCAGGCCGAGGTTCGGGTGCTGCCAGCGGGCCAGCGCCTCGGCGCCGGCGCAGCGGCCGGTGCGCAGGTCGATGTGGGGCTGGTAGTGGAGCACGATCTCGCCGCGCTCGACGGCGTGGGCCAGGTGCTCCTCCAGCAGCCGCAGCTGGGCGATCTCCCCGTGGCCGCACTCGGTGAACCGCTCGACCCGGTTCTTCCCCTTGGCCTTGGCCGAGTACATGGCGATGTCGGCGCAGCGCATGAGGTCTCCGGCGGTCAGCTTCGGTGTCGCCCCGGCCAGGCCGATGCTGGCGCCAAGTCTGACGGTCACGTGGCGCAGCCGGAACGGCTCCAGCAGACTCCGGCGGAGCCGGTCGGCGACCTCGTCGGCGTGGTCGGGACGGTCAAGGCCGGTGAGCAGCAGCGCGAACTCGTCGCCGCTGAAGCGGGCCGCCATCCCGCGGCCGTCCCCCGCCCCGGCCAGGCGGCTGGCCACCTCGACCAGCAGCTCGTCCCCGGTGGCGTGGCCGTGGACGTCGTTGACCTGCTTGAAGTCGTCGAGGTCGACAATCAGCAGGGCGATGGTGTCCTCGGCGGCGTCGGTGGCGGCGTCGAAGGCGCCGGCCAGCTGCTGGAAGAACAGCGTCCGGTTGGGCAGGCTGGTCAGCTGGTCGTGGTGGGCCTGGTGGGCCAGCTCGGTGTGGACGCGGCAGTTGGCGTGGGCCAGGGACCACTGGGTGGCCAGCGTCCGGAACGCGTCGAAGATGTCGTCGGGGATGGGCCGGGCGGCGCCGGCGAGCAGGAACCGGTCGGCGTCGGCGGTGGCCAGCCCCACCGCCCGCCAGCGGCGCCGGCCGCCGACCAGCCGGTCGATCGACTCGGTGCTGCAGCTGAGCTCCTGGGCGTGGTCGCTGTCGCGGGGGTCGAGGCCTTCGACGCAGCCGGGCGCCAGGACCGTTCCCCTGACCGTCTCGGGCACCCCGGCCGACCCCTCGACCACGACCTCCTCGCCGGCGCGCCGCAGCACCAGCACGCCGACGCCGGGGAGCAGGGCGCACAGCTCGGCCGCGGCCTCGCGGGTGATGAGGCGGACCTCGCGGGCGTCGGTGCGGTTGAGGAGGCGGCTGCCGGTCCTGGCCAGCACGGTCTCGCGGGCCGCGGCCGCCTCGTGGCGGACCAGCGACAGGTACAGGGCGCGCATGAGCACGCCCATCAGCACGATCATGGGGAGCAGGCCGAGGACGGCGCCCGACTGCCAGGGGATGTCGCGCCCGAGCGAGGTCGGGGACAGGGCGACGGTGACCGGGAACGCGGCCGCCACCGTCAGGACCCGGGCCGCGGCCGCCCGCTGGGAGCCGTACAGCGACTGGGTGACCAGGGCGCAGATGCACAGGCCGACGGTGGCCATCGGGTCGCCGAGGCCGACCCCGCCGAGCACGATCGCCGGCGCGACCAGCAGCGGCTCGAGGAACAGGGCCCGCCGCCACAGGTAGGTGACGACGAAGTCGCCACCCAGCAGCGCGACGGCCACGGCCGCGGCGACGCGGCGGGCGGCGCCGTGCTCGGGGTTCAGCTGGGCCAGCTGCGACACGGCCCCGAGGCAGGCGTAGACGACGGCGGCGAGCCGGGTCCTGCCGAGGACGGTCGCGGGCACGAGCCTCCGCACCGGCCGGCTCAGAACCGGCGTTCGCTGGCCAGCGAGAGGACCTTGCCCAGGGGGACGTCGGCGCCCTCCTTGAACCAGCCCTTCCACTCGCACGCCTGGCAGGAGGCGAAGGTGTGGTCCTCGTCGGGGGCGAGGCGGATCTGGATCGCTGTCAGGCGGGAGGAGGTGCAGGCGGGGCAGCGCATGGCGGAGTCCTTCAGGATGAGGAAGCGATGTCCTCAAGCCATCGGCGTCCGCCGACACGCGACACATAGCCCGCAAGGGTGGCTAGGGCGCCACCCGAACGGGCTAGCACGTTCGCGACGCCCGCGGTAACTGTCAGGTCTCCCCTACCGGTTCCCGAGGGCGTCAGGGCGACGCTACGACGGCCGGGGCTGCCGGTCAAGCATGTCGGCGCTATGGTTGCGGCGTCGACCTCGCCGTCCCGGAAGGAGCCGCAGCTGTCCCGCCCCCGCCATGGCCGCCGGCCGCCAAGGCCCCGCCTTCGGCTGCCCACCGTGCAGCCGCCCGGGACCGGCCGGGAGGCGTTCCTGCGCCTGGTCGAGGAGGCCGTCGAGTCGATCCCGGAGCAGTTCCGGGACCGGCTGGCCAACGTCGACTTCGTCGTCGAGGAGACCCCCCGGGGCGACGAGGTCCCCGGGGGCGAGCTGCTGCTCGGCCTGTACCAGGGCGTGCCCCTGACCGAGCGCGGGGCCGGCTACTTCGGCGTCCTGCCCGACCGGATTGTCCTGTTCCGCCGGCCCATCGAGGCCAGGGCTCGCTCCGACGCCGACCTGGCCGAGCTGGTCCGCGAGGTCGTGGTCCACGAGGTCGCCCACTACTTCGGCATCGACGACGACCGCCTCGACGAGCTCGGCTGGGCCTAACCTCCCCGGCCGTGGCCTTCCCCCGCCGCCTGCTCAACGAGGGCGAGGAGGT
>DATENJ010000008.1:0-4362 GCA_035275125.1 Actinomycetes bacterium
GGTCGCCGTCGAGGCCATCGCCGTCGCCGGGTCGAGCACGGCCGCCTCCAGCCTCCCCGGCTCGGCCAGCACCTCGAGGGTGTGGGCGTCCGCCTCGGCGAACCGGCCGACGGCCGTGCGGCGCAGGCTGGCCAGATGGGCCAGGGTGCCGAGGGACCGGCCGAGGTCGGCGGCAAGGGACCGGACGTAGGTGCCGCCCGAGCAGACCACCGAGACGGTGGCCACCGGCCGCTCCCCTTGGGCGAGCCCGAGTAGCTCCAGGTCGTGGATGACGATCGGGCGAGGGGCCCGCTCGACCTCCTCGCCCCGGCGGGCCTTGGCGTACAGGCGCTCCCCGTCCACCTTGATCGCCGACACCATCGGCGGGACCTGCTCCTGGGGGCCGAGGAAGCCGGCCATGGCGGCCCGCAGGCGCTGGGTGTCGACCCCGTCGATGGCGGCGATGGCGGTGACCGTGCCGGCGGCGTCCAGGGTGTCGGTCTCGGCTCCGAAGGCGATCTCGGCCAGGTAGTGCTTGGGCTCGGTGGGCAGGAACGGCAGCAGCCGGGTGGCACGGCCGAGGGCCATCACCAGGACCCCGGTGGCGGGCGGGTCGAGCGTGCCGCCGTGCCCGACCCGGCGCTGCCCGGCCAGGCGGCGCACCCGGGCGACGACGTCGTGGGAGGTCAGCCCCGCCGGCTTGTCGCAGACGAGCACCCCGTCCACCGCGGCGACAGCCTCCTACCCGACCGGGGCTCTGGCCGGGGCGCCGGTCAGCTCGGCGACCAGGGCGGCCACCGCCGCCTCGGCGTCAAGGCCTGCCGTGTAGCCGGCGGCGTACTTGTGCCCGCCGCCGCCGAAGCGGGTCGCCAGCCTGCCGACGTCGGTGGCCCCCTTGGAGCGCAGCGAGACCTTGTAGCCGCCCTCGGGCTGCTGCTTGAGCACGGCGGCCACGTCGCTGGCGGCGTCGGTGCGGACCAGGTCGATCAGGCCCTCGGTCTCGTCCATGTCGATCCCGTGAGCGGCCAGGTCGGTCTGGTCGACCCTGGTCCAGACGAGCGAGGCCTCGGGGACCTGGGCGACGCGGCCGAGCGTGTCGGCGACCAGCCGCAGGTAGCCGATGTTGTTGGTCTCGAACACGGCCTTGGCCACCTCGTACTGCTGGACCCCGGCGGCCAGCAGCTCGGCCGCCAGCATGTGGGTCTCCGGGCTGGTCGCCTGGTACTGGAAGCGCCCGGTGTCGGTGACCAGCCCGGTGTAGAGGGCGGTGGCGATCTCGGTGTCGAGGGGCAGGCCGAGGCGGCGGAGCAGCTCGCGGCAGAGCACGGCGCTGGCCGGCGAGGCGGCGTCGATCAGGTTGACGTCGCCGAAGCGGGTGTTGGAGGCGTGATGGTCGACGACCACGGTGCGGGCCGCCCCCCGGAAGGCGTCGACCAGGGTGCCGAGGCGGTCGAGGGAGCCGGCGTCGAAGCAGACGAACAGGTCGGCGTCCGTGGGCACCTGGCTGGGCGGGACCAGCCGGTCCAGGTCGGCCAGGAAGCGGTAGTGGGGGGCGACCACGAACGGCTCCGAGAAGCTCACCATCGCCTCACGGCCGGCGTTGGCCAGGGCCCGGTGCAGGGCCAGGGCCGACCCGAGGGCGTCGCCGTCGGGATGGATGTGGCAGGAGATCACCGCCACCTCGGCCTCGGCGATGGCGTCGACGGCCGCGTGCCAGTCCTGCTCCGAGATGCTCACCCGCCTGACTCCTCCTCCTGCGTGCCCAGTTCGGCCAGTAACCGGTCGATCCGCGCACCCTCGCCGGGCACGGTGTCGGGAACGAATTCTAGCGTCGGCGCGTGACGCAGCCGCAGCTGCGAGGCGACAAAGGTCCTGGCCTGGACGGCCGCCGAGGCCACCAGGGCCTCGGTCTCGGCGCGCGCCTGGTCGTCACCGAGCACGGTGAAGTAGACGCTGGCGTGGTGCAGGTCCTCGGTGACGCGCACGTCGGTGACGGTCACCAGCGCACCCAGCTGGTCGGCCCGCTCGGCCTCCAGCCATTCGCCGACCAGCCGCCTGATCGTCTCGGCCAGGCGGCGGGCTCTGGGATAGCTGGGCTTTGCCATGGGAGTTCAGTCCTCGGGTCCGTACATGGTCACGTCGCTGGCCAGCAGCTCGACGCCGGGCGTGCGCTCGGTCTCCCGCTCGGCCGCCACCAGCACCCGCCGGGCGTGGAAGCCCTCGCCGGCAACGGTGGCCACGGCCAGGGTGGCCCGCTGGCGCAGGTCCTGGTGGTCGACCTCGGCGACCGCGCAGTTGAGCTTTCGCAGCGCGGCCGCAAGGCCTTTGACGACCGAGCGCTTGTCCTTCAGCGACGAGGCGTCGGGCAGGCGCAGGTCGAGTCGGAGCAGGGCGACGAACATGGCAAGAGGGTGGCCCGGGGACCGCGCGCCAAACGCCGGGGCCCCGGGCCGTCGGGTTACCGTGGGATCTCGACCATCTCGTAGGCTTCGATCTGGTCGCCTTCGTGGATGTCCTGGAAGTTGTCCAGGCCGATGCCGCACTCGTAGCCGGCCGCGACCGTGCGGGCGTCCTCCTTGAACCGGCGCAGCGAACCGATGCGCCCGTCGTAGACGACCACGCCGTCGCGGACCAGCCGGGCCTTGGACCCCCGGGTGACCTCACCCGAGGTGACGTACGACCCCGCGACCACGCCGATCCTCGGCACCCGGAAGGTCTGGCGGACCTCGGCGGTGCCGGTCTGGCGCTCCTCGAACTCGGGGGCGAGCAGGCCCTTGAGGGCCTTCTCGATGTCCTCGACCACCTGGTAGATGACCGAGTACAGGCGGATGTCGACGCCCTCGCGGGTGGCCAGCTCGCGCGCCGCCGGGGTGGGCCGCACCGAGAAGCCGATGATGATCGCCCCGGCCACCGCGGCCAGGCTGACGTCGTCCTCGGTGATGGCACCGGCCGCCTTGTGGAGCACCCGCAGCCGGACCTCGGGGATCTCGATCCGGCCAAGGGCGTCGTCGATGGCCTCGACCGAGCCCATCACGTCGGCCTTGATGATCAGCGGCAGCTCCTGGAGCTGGCCCTCGCGGATCCTGGCGAACAGGTCCTCGAGGCGCGGGGCCCGGCTGGTGGCGATGGCCGCCTGACGCTGGCGGGCCTCCCGGGTCTGGGAGATCCCGCGAGCGATGCGCTCGTCGGCGACCGCCCTGACCTCGTCGCCGGCGCTCGGCGGGGCCGAGAGGCCGATGACCACCACCGGCTGGGCCGGGACGGCGGCCTCGACCTCCTTGCCGTTCTCGTCGAACATGGCCCGGACCCGCCCGAAGGCGGTCCCGGCGGCCACCGCGTCCCCGACATGCAGGGTGCCCCGGCGGACCAGGATGGTCGCCACCGGGCCGCGGCCCTTGTCCAGGTGGGCCTCGATGACCGAGCCCTGGGCACGCCGGTCCGGGTTGGCCTTGAGGTTCAGCTCGACGTCGGCGACCAGCAGGATGGTCTCGACAAGGGTGTCGAGGTTCTGCTGGGTCTTGGCCGACACGTCCACGAACTGGGTCTTGCCGCCGTACTCCTCGGCCACCAGGTCGTACTCGGTCAGCTGCTGGCGGACCTTGGCCGGGTTGGCGTCCTCCTTGTCGACCTTGTTGACCGCCACCACGATCGGCACCCCCGCCGCCTTGGCGTGGTTGATCGCCTCAACGGTCTGGGGCATGACCCCGTCGTCGGCCGCGACCACCAGCACGGCCACGTCGGTGACGGCCGCGCCCCTCGCCCGCATGGCGGTGAACGCCTCGTGGCCCGGGGTGTCGATGAAGGTCACCAGCCGGCCGTCGGCGCCCGCCCTGACCTGGTAGGCGCCGATGTGCTGGGTGATGCCGCCGGCCTCGCGGGCGACCACGTCGGTGTTGCGGATGGCGTCGAGCAGCTTGGTCTTGCCGTGGTCGACGTGACCCATGACGGTCACCACCGGCGGACGGGGACGCAGGTCCTCGTCGCGGTCGGCCTCGGTGTCCTCCCAGCCCTCGATCTCCTGGAGGGCGTCGGCCTCGCTCGGGTCGACGACCTCGATCCGGGCCCCGATCTCCTCGGCCAGCAGGGCCACCGCCTCGTCGGACATCGACTGGGTGGCGGTGAGCATCTCGCCCATCTGCATGAGCACGCGGATCAGGTCCCCGGCGGGCTGGCCCAGCCGGTCGGCCAGGTCCTGCACGGTCACCCCGCGCGGGACCCGGACCAGGCCCTCGACCGAGATGTCGGGGTTGGCCTCGATCGTCGGGGCACCCATGGCCTCGAACTCTTCACGGCGACGCCCGCCGCGGCGCTTCTTGGGACGCCCGCGACCTCCGAAGCGGCTGCCACCGGGGCGGCCGAGACCGCCGCCGGGACCACCGGGAC
>DATENJ010000009.1:0-7442 GCA_035275125.1 Actinomycetes bacterium
GACCGGGAGCAGGCGACCGCGGCCGCCCGGACGGCGTACGCAACCGCGACCAGACTCGCGGCGGTACCGCTGCAGGCGGCCCTTGAGGCGCTGGCTCGCCGGGGTCGCCTCGACCTCGGCGTCGGCCTGCCGGCGCAGCGGACGCTGGCCGGTCTGACCCCACGTGAGCTGGAGGTGCTGGGGCTGCTGGTCGAGGGGCGCTCGAACCGCCAGATCGCCGAGGAGCTGTTCATCAGCGGCAAGACGGCCAGCGTGCACGTGACCAACCTGCTCTCCAAGCTGGGCGTGCACAGCCGCCTGGAGGCCGCCGCCATGGCCCGCCGCCTCGGCCTGGAGCAGCCCGCGGGCCACGAAAGTTAAGGAGCCCGGGCCGGCGACCTAAGGCCTTCGCCTCAGGACTGGCCCGCCCCCTTACCCCTAGCGTCCGAACCGCAAGCGGCGACCGACGCCGCGCCACCGCGAGGAGGACACCATGCCGCGGTATCTGGACCCCGTACTTCCAGTATTGACCCGAGGAGGAACGATGCGACGCATCATCATTGTCGCGCTCAGCGCGGCGCTGCTCACCACCACCGCCTGGGTGGTCCACGGCGCGGCGGCCGGGTCCACCCGCACCGCGGAGGCGGCCGCGCCGCCAGCTGCGGGGGGCACTGGCTCGCGGATCGACGAGCGCGTCCTGCAGCGTGGACTGCGGACCGTCAAACCCGCCTCGCTGGCGACCCAGCTGGCGGCCGCCAGGCTCGCCACCGCCCGCTATGCCACCAGCCTCCGGGCCGCCAAGGCCGACGGCTACGGGATCATCACCCGGATGATCCCCGACATGGGCTGGCACTTCCTCAACCCTGACATCCAGGGCTTCGACGTCACCAAGCCGGCGATCCTGGTCTACGAACGGCACGGCAGGGCCTGGCAGCTCGGCGCGCTGGAGTGGGTCTTCCCCGAGAAGCCGGCGACCCCGCCGCTGCCCGGCGCCACCTACGGGTCGTTCGGGGCGGCCTGCCACTACAAGGACGGCACCTTCGTGTTCGCCCGCGTCCAGGAGCTGTGCGCCAAGCGCAGCCCGGAGACCGGCGCCCGCTTCAACTTCTGGCACCCCGACCTGGTCACCCTGCACGTCTGGCTCTGGTACCCGAACCCGGCCGGCCTCTACAGCGGCACCAACCCCTACGTCCACCCCTTCAACCACACCTAGACCACCCATCGCCACAAGGCCGGGACCCGAGCCCCACAGGCTTGGGTCCCGGCCTCAACCATGCTGTGACTACATCGAGCTGCTGTGGGTGCGCGCCGACCAGCGCGGGTCCGGGCTGGGCACGCGCATCCTGGCGGCGGCGGAGGAGGAGGTGCGTCGGCGCGGCTGTGAACAGATGGCGCTGAGCACGCACTCGTTCCAGGCGCCGAGGTTCTACGCTCGACGAGGCTACGTCGAGTGCGGTCGTACGCCGGCGTACCCGCGTGGACATGACCAGATCCACCTGGTGAAGCGCCTCGGCTGAACCCGACTGGAATCGCCCAACTGCCGGCACATGGTCGGCTCGGCAGAGGGACGTGCCGCGATGAGGTTCGGTCGGGTCTCGCGTCTATTGTGGTGACCGTCCTAGGACGTCGTACGACGCTGCCCGGCACGAGACATCACGGAGGACACCATGACGACCACGCCGGACGAACCGACCACCGCGCAGCCCGGCCGCCCGCCCGTGGTCGACCTGGACACCTGGCAGGCTGCCCGTGACGAGCTCCTGGTCCGCGAGAAGGCCCACACCCGCGAGGGCGACGCCATCGCCGCGGCCCGCCGCCGGCTGCCGATGGTGGAGCTCGACGGGAAGGTCGAGGTCGTCGGATCCGACGGCCCGGTCCCGTTCCTTGACCTGTTCCAGGGCCGCGACGAGCTCCTGGTCTACAAGCACATGTGGTACGACGGCGCGCCGCATCAGGGGCAGTGCGAGGGCTGCACCACCACGGCCTGGCACATGAAGGACGCCGTCTACCTCAACGCCCGCGGCGTCTCGTTCGCCCTCCTGACCTCGGGCCCGTGGGACGAGGTGGCTCCCTACGTCGAGTTCATGGGCTACACCCAGCCCTGGTACTCGGTGCGGGGGGTGGAGGCGCCGGTCGGCGGAGAGATGGGGGAGATCGTCAGTTTCCTGCGCGACGGCGACCGCGTGTTCCTCACCTACTCCACGACGGGCCGGGGCAACGAGCCGGTCAACGGGTCCTTGGGCCTGCTCGACATGACGCCCTACGGCCGCCGCGAGGGGTGGGAGGACAACCCCGAGGGCTGGCCCGAGGCCCCTCAGGCCGGCTCGCCGGTCGGTGGGCATGGCGCGCCGATCTGCTGGTACTGGCGCTCGGACGGCGACGGCGTCGCCACCTGGGGCCCGACCAGCCGCCCTGTGCCGCAGTGGACCCGCCCCGGCGCGACCCCCGTGGAGACCCTCGGCCGGCACGGCCCCCACCACTGACGCACCCGACGGGAGGCGGCATGGCGGAAGAGTTCGAAGGAGACTTTGCGGGAGCCGTGTTCTGGGGCGCCGATCTCAGCGGCGCCCGCTTCCGCGACGTCGACCTCACGGGCGCGAAGATCAGCCACTCGTGGCTTGTCGACGTCGACATCGACGCGCTGGTCGACAGGGTGGTCATCAACGGCGTCGACGTCACGGCGTACGTGAACGAGCGCGACCCGTGGTACCCGTTGCGCGCGATGCTCCGTCCTGTCGACCCCGAGGGCATGCGCGCCGCGTGGGCCGCGCTCGAAGCCGAATGGGCGAAGACGATCACCAGGGCGCAAGCGCTCCCCGAAGACCTGCTGCACGAGTCGGTCAATGACGAGTGGTCCTTCGTCCAGACGCTGCGACACCTCGTCCTCGCGATGGACAAGTGGTTCACGGCACCGATCCTCGGAGCAGACTTCCACCCGATCGGGTTGCCGAACACCGGCTCCGCCGACTTCCCCTGGCCCGGCCTCGAGAACAACCTGACGCCGTCTGTCTCCGAAGCTCTCGCCGTGCGCGCGGACCGCGCCACACGCTTTCGCGACTATCTGGCAACGGTTTCGGCGACCGACTTCCCACGACCGGTCGAGGTGCTCGAGAACGGCACGAACCCGGTGCAGGAGTGCATCTACACCGTCTTCGAGGAAGAGTTCTGGCACAACCGCTACGCACTGCGCGACCTCGCGCAGCTGGAGGCGGCAATATAGGACCCGCCTCAGGCCACCGACGCGTGCGACCTCCCGGCCGCGTCCATGGGATCCCTCGCGCCAGGACCCGGGACCCGGGTACTGTCCAATGGTGGCTGACGTGGCATCCCAGGACGGGGAACAGGTCCGTGCCGCTGAGGTGATCGCGGCGCTGTCGCTGGCGACGGACCTCGGGATCGGGGTGCCCCTCGAGCACGGCCTTCAGAGCACGCTCTTGGCGATGCGGCTCGGCGAGCGGTTGGGCGTCGACTTGAAGACGGCGTCGCAGACCTACTATGCGTGCCTGCTGTTCTACGTCGGCTGTACCGCCGATGCGGAAGTCGCCGCCGAGACCTTCGGCGATGACGACGCCCTGACGACGTATGCCATGCCGGCCAGGTTCGGGTCGCGGCCCGAGATGCTGGCCGGGTTCATGCGGGCACTTGCCGCCTCGGGCAGCTCGGCACCCGCGCGGGCCATGCAGATCGCGCGTGGCATGCCGAAGGCGGCCCGGGAGTTCAAGGGCCATGTCACCGCGTTCTGCGAGGTGGCCCAGATGCTGACCGACCGGCTCGGCCTGCCCGGGTCCATGCAGGGCCTGTTCGCGTATCTGGTCGAGCGCTGGGACGGCAAGGGCGTGCCCGGTCGGGCCAGAGGCGAGCAGATCCCGCTGCCGGTACGGATCGCCTCGGTGGCCCGCGATGCCGCGTTCCAGCGCATGCTCGGCGGCCCGGAGTTCGCCGCGGGCGTGGTCCGCAAGCGGGCGGGTGGCGCATTCGACCCGGCGGTGGCCATCCCGCTCGCCGACGCGGCCACCGAACTCCTCGTCATCGACGACGGCTCCGCCTGGGAGGAGACGCTGGCCTGCGAGCCTGGGCCGCGCCTGACCCTGGAGGGCTGGGCGATCGACCGTGCCCTTGGGGCGATGGGCGACTTCGCCGACCTGGCGTCGCCGTACCTGGTCGGGCACTCGGCCGGGGTCGCGCAGCTGGCGAGGGCGGCGGCGCAGGTGTGCCGTCTCGAGCCCGCTGACCTGGTGCAGGTCCGGCGCGGCGCGCTGGTGCACGATCTCGGGCGGGTGGCGGTCCCGGCCCGCATTTGGCAGAAGGCCGCGCCGCTGACGCCAGGCGACTGGGAGCTGGTCAGGCTCCATGCCTATCATTCCGAGCGCATCCTGAGCCGCTCCCCGTTCCTGGCCGCGCTCGCTTCGGTGGCCAGCTTCCACCACGAGCGCCTGGACGGCTCGGGCTACCACCGTGGGGTGGCCGCGGCCGCGATCGCGCCGCCGGCGCGGCTGCTTGCCGCTACCGACGCCTATCACGCGATGACCGAGCCACGGCCGCACCGGGCGACGCTCGCGCCAGGACAGGCCGCCGAGACCCTTGGCCGGGAGGCCCGCGGCGGACGGCTCGACCCCGACGCCGTCACGGCGGTGCTGGAGGCGGCTGGGCAACCGGTTCCCCGGATCGAGCGGCCAGCCGGGCTGACCGAGCGTGAGGCCGAGGTCATCGGCCTGCTCGCGCGCGGTTTGCAGACCAAGCAGGTGGCGCGTCGGCTCGGGATCTCGGTCAAGACCGCCGACCACCACATCCAGAACGCCTACGCCAAGATCGGTGTCTCCACCCGCGCGGCGGCCGCGTTGTTCGCCATGCAGCACGGGCTCACCGCGTGGGGAGAACTCCCCATCGGACGCACCCCCGACCGCCCGTAGCGTTGCTGGCAGCAAGCGAGCGTGACGAGCGGGAGGCGACCATGCCTGAGCCAGAGCGGATCGAGACCGTGGTTATCGGTGGCGGCCAAGCGGGCCTGTCGGTCGGCCAGCATCTGGCCCGTCGGGGGCGGCCGTTCCTGATCCTGGACGCCAACCAGCGGGTCGGCGACGCCTGGCGCAACCGCTGGGACTCACTGCGCCTGTTCACTCCGGCCCGGTACAACGCGCTGGCCGAAATGCCGTTCCCCGCTCCGGCCCACTCGTTCCCCACCAAGGACCAGGTGGCCGACTACCTGGAGGCCTACGCCACCCAGTTCCAGCTCCCGGTCCGGCCTGGCGTCCGCGTGGACCGGCTCTCCAAGGACGACGGCCGGTTCGTGGTCGCCGCGGGCGACCGGAGCTGGATGGCCGACAACGCGGTGGTGGCCATGTCGAGCTTCCAGGTCCCCCGGGTGCCGCCCTTCGCCGCCGACCTCGGTCCCGACATCGTCCAGCTCCATTCGGCCGACTACCGCAACCCCTCCCAGCTCCAGCAAGGCGGCGTCCTCGTGGTCGGAGCGGGCAACTCGGGAGCCGAGATCGCCCTCGAGGTCGCCGGCCGGCACCCGACCTGGCTGGCGGGCAAGGAGTCCGGCCATGTCCCGTTCCGGATCGAGGGTGCGGCGGCGCGGTACATCTTCCAGCCCCTGCTGTTCCGGTTCGTCGGCCATCGGGTGCTCACCGTGGACACGCCGATCGGCCGCAAGCTGCGCCCGAGGCTCATCTCCCACGCCGCGCCCCTGGTCCGGGTGAAGCCCAGAAACCTCGCCGCCGCCGGGATCCAGCGCGTTCCCAAGGTGGTCGGGGTGCGCGACGGCCACCCCCTGCTGGCGGACCAGCGGGTCCTGGAGGTGGCCAACGTCGTCTGGTGCACCGGGTTCGGTCCCGACTTCTCATGGATCGACCTCCCGGTCGTCGGTGGTGATGAGAATGAGCCGATGCACCACCGCGGGGTCGTCGCCAATCAGCCAGGCCTGTACTTCGTGGGCCTGCACTTCCTCTACGCCATGTCGTCGGGATTCCTTCCCGGTGTCGACAGGGACGCCGAGCACATCGTTCACGCGATCCTGGCGGGAGCGGGTAGCACGTCCAGCGCTCCGGGCCCCACGGCCGACAACGGCGTCCCCCGGCCGATGCGCGAAGGGTGAACCCGCGGACAGAAGGCCCGGCCTGGCGGTGGGGCAACATCCCGATCCCCGAGGCCCACCTGGTCGGCCTCGGCACGGGTACCCTCCTACAGGTCCTCAGGCCCTGGAGCCTGCCCTGGTCCGCCTGGGCGGGACAGGTCTGCGGGTGGCCCCTGCTCCTCGCTGGCCTGTGGCTCGGGGCATGGGCGGTGCGAGCGGCTGCTGGCGTCGACCTCGAAGGGCCGAACCAGCTCGTCGACAGCGGGCCGTACGCGTTCAGCAGGAACCCGATGTATGTCGCCTGGACGGTGGGGTACCTGGGGGTCGCGTTGGTGGCCGGCACCGCCTGGCCGCTCCTGCTCCTTCCGGTCGTGTTGGCGGTGACTCAGGTCGTGGTGCTACGGGAGGAGCGTTCCCTGGAGCGCCGCTTCGGGGACAGATACCGACGCTACAAGACCTCGGTCCGCCGATACCTCTGAACCGTGCCGCCATGATCTAACTCCCGGCTGGGTCTGACCTGTTGCCGGGCTGGCATCGCGATGGCACCGATAGGTGCTTGACATGGCACCACTGTGGTGCCACAGTGGTGCCATGAACCTAGAACTGTACGTCGAGAACATCAACCGTCAGCTCGCGATCGCCGCCGAGGCCGGTGGCGACGAGGCTCGGGCGCTCGCCGAGCGGCTGGTCGCGCCGCTGGAGGCGGCGATCCGGCTCACCCTGCAGGACGCGCTGGCGGCGGCGGCCGAGGAGATCACCACCGAGCTCGCGCCGGGATCGGTCGAGCTGCGCCTGCGCGGACGCGACCCCGAGTTCGTGGTGACACCACCACCGGCCGACCCGTCCGCCGACGACCTGGCCGAGGACCCCGACGACCGGACCCTGGCCTTCCCAGAGGGTGACGAGGGCACGATGTCGCGGATCAACCTCCGCATGCCCGACCACCTCAAGGCCCGGATCGAGCAGGCGGCCGCGAGCGAGGGGCTGTCGGTCAACGCCTGGCTCGTGCGGGCGGCCGCCGCCGCCCTGGAACGAACCGGCCCGTCCGGTCGACGCGAACGGCGCGCCTCCCAGGGCGCCCAGCGCTACACGGGCTGGGCACGCTAACCAACTCACAGAAGGAAACTGCAATGCCTAGCTTCGATACTCCCGAACCGATCTCCGTCACCGTCGAGTTCGGCGTCGGCGACCTCCAGGTCGTGGCCAGCGACCGCACCGACACCATCGTCGAGGTGCGCCCGAGCGACCCCGCCAAGAAGGCCGACGTGACCGCGGCCGAGCAGACCCGCGTCGAGTACGCCGGCGGCAGGCTGCTGATCAAGGCCCCCAAGAACTGGAGGCAGTACACCCCCCGCGGGAGCGGCGAGTCGGTCGACGTGCAGGTCGA
>DATENJ010000010.1:0-2063 GCA_035275125.1 Actinomycetes bacterium
CGACCACCGTCCCCGAGCCGGGCGCCGACCAGCGCCGGCTGGGCTGGACGGCCAGGGCCGGGGGCCTGACCGTCACCGCCGTCGAGGCCGGCCGCCTGGCCACCGAGCGGCACGAGACGGTCGCCTCGATCACCTTCCGGGTGGAGGGCGTCCCCGGCAACGAGCGCGTGCTCGGCCTGCGCGGGCTGTCCCTGCTCGACTCCGGCGGGGGCGTGTTCGCCAGCGTCGACCAGCGCCAGTTCGGCCGTGAGGGCGGCGCCCAGGTCCAGCCGGTCGAGGGCCAGGAGGACACCTACCGGGTCGTCACCGGCCCAGCCCCCCGGCTGTCGTCGCTGGCCCGGATCAAGCTGACCGGCGTGGTGGTGGTGGCGCCCCGCGACCAGACGATCCAGCTCGACACCTCGGGGCCCTGGCCGTCCGGGCCTCAGATGAAGGCCGTCAACCCCGGCCAGCGCGACGCGGTGCTGATCGGCACCGGCTTCTTCTTCGAGCAGCGCCAACAGCTCGAGCTCCGGGTGACCTCGGCGTTCGTGCGCGCCGGGCTGGCCATGGTGGTGGTCGACGCGTCCTCGGGGTACCGGGGCGTGCCCGGCGAGTACCTGCCCATCGGCGGCGAGTTGCGCGACGGCGACCGGGTCCTGTGCTCGCGGACCTCGGTGCTGGGCGAGGACCCGAGCGCCCAGAGTGTCCAGGGGCTCGTGCTCAGCTGCCCGACCCGGCCGGTGCCGCGGCTGACGGTGGCCGTCGGCGCCGGTGCCAGAATGCTCCCGCTCGAGGCCACCCTGCGGCCGTAGCCATCCTGGAGGTCCCATGCCCGACGACGAGGATCCAGCCGAGGAGCCGACCGCCCAGGAGCGGGCCCGGCGCCGCGACCGGCCGCTGGTCCAGCGGGCGATCGTCTCGGACGCCCTCATGGACCCCGAGGAGCGGGAGCGGATCGGCTTCGACCCCAGCCCCGAGGCCCCGATCCCGGTGGTGATCGAGCTCAACCTGCGCCACCGCGACGGCCTGGAAGGGGCGGCCGAGCAGTTCCTGGACCGCTACCGGGCGGCCCTGCCCGAGGCGCCCGCGCCCGACCGGGTGGCCGACACCTACTACCGCTGCGAGCTCACCGAGGCCCAGATCCTGCGCCTGGTCGAGGCCGACCAGCGCCAGGAGGACGCGGCCCGGCGGGCCATCTACCGGGTCTGGCCCGACTTCCCGGTCCACCCGCTGATCGACGTCTCGTGCGCCACCGTCAAGGCCGACGCGGCCCGGCGCTCCTTCGACGCCACCGGCCGCGGCATCACCTGGGCGGTGCTGGACTCGGGCATCGACGCCGACCACCACCACTTCCGCCGCTACGAGACCCTCAAGGGCGACGTGGCCAACCTGCACCGCGACTTCACCAAGCCCGGCGAGCCGGCGCTTGGCGACGCCCTGGTCGACCAGTTCGGCCACGGCACCCATGTGGCCGGCATCATCGCCGGCGGCCTGCCCCAGCGGATGCCGCGGGGCAGCGACCTGCGGGTGGTCGAGCGGGTCTTCGACCCGGCCCGCCCCGAGACCCCCAAGGTCCAGGACCGCGTGGTCAGCCGGCCCGAGGTGCTGGCCGGGATCGCCCGCGAGACCAAGCTGGTCAGCCTCAAGGTGCTCGATGAACGGGGCAACGGCCAGTCCATGAACGTGCTCCGGGCGCTCGAGTACGTGCGCAAGGACATCAACGGCTACGGCAAGCTGCTTCGGGTCCACGGGGTCAACCTCAGCCTCGGCTACGAGTTCGACGCCAAGTGGTTCGCCTGCGGCCAGAGCCCGCTGTGCGTCGAGGTCGACCGGCTGGTCCGCTCCGGCGTCGTCGTGGTGGTCGCGGCGGGCAACTCCGGGTACGGCTCGGTGAACGTGACCATGGAGGCGCCGACCAAGTTCGGGCTGGCGATGACCATCAACGACCCCGGCAACGCGCAGCTGGCCATCACGGTGGGATCGACTCACCGGTACATGCCACATACCTACGGGGTGTCCTATTTCTCCTCGAAGGGCCCGACCGGAGATGGCCGGCGCAAACCCGATCTGGTCGCCCCGGG
>DATENJ010000011.1:0-3613 GCA_035275125.1 Actinomycetes bacterium
GATCGCGCGCGGGCTCGGCGACCCCGCCCCCCTCGCCGAGGCCCTGTACAACCAGGCGTTCGTCGTCGCCGCCGAGCAGGACACCGAGGCCGCCGCCCGCCTCCTCGACGAGAGTCTCGAGCTGTTCCGCCAGCTCGGCGACGAGGCCGGGGTGGCCAGGGCCCAGGTGATGCTGGTGGTCCGGGACGCGATGGCCGGCGCCTGGGACCGCGTGGTGGCCGGGATCGAGGAGAGCGTGGCGATCTGGCGCCGGCGGGGCGACCGCCTCAACCTCGCCTTCGGCCTGGTCTGGCTGGCGTTCGCCTACGGCCGCTCCGGGCGCCGCGACGACGCCCGGACCACCGTCCTCGAGGCCCTCGAGCTGTTCCGCGAGGCCGACAACCCCACCGGGATCGCCCTCACCTTCCTTGACCTGGCGTTCCTGCTGATCTGGGAGGGCCGCCACGAGGACGCCATCCGGATGGCCGCGGTGTCCAAGTCCGTCCGCGACCGGGCCGGCGGCGGCCCGATGCCCGGCTTCGGCGGGATGCTGGAGGGAGACCCGGTGGCCGAGGCCGGCGCCCACCTCACCGAGGACGCGACCCGGCAGGCCTGGGAGGAGGGCCTGACCATGAACGTTCCCGAGGCGGTGACGCTCGCCAAAGGCGACACGGCACCGAGCTCTGACCGGTAAGGGAGGCGCGATGAGCTTGGCGGAGACGATGGACCAGGTGGCCCGAGGCGTCGAGGTCGTCGGGATCGTGACCCTGGTGCTGGGCCTGGTGATCGCGCTCCTCCGGGGCGCACAGGTCCTGGTTGGCCGTCGGGACGCTGAGGAGGCCTACCGGGTCGTCCGGACCGTGTTCGGGCGGAGCATCCTGCTGGGGCTGGAGTTCCTGGTGGCCGCGGACATCATCCGGACCGTCGCCGTCGACCCCTCCCTCGAGAACGTCGCCGTCCTTGGGTTGATCGTGCTCATCCGCACGTTCCTGAGCTTCTCGCTGGAGGTGGAGATCGACGGCACCTGGCCGTGGCGGCGCGCCGCCGTCAGGCAGGCCGGGGACTGACCGCCGGCCGCCCTACACTGACCGGCATGGGGCACACCGACGGCGTCCGGCACGTGGTGTGGGACTGGAACGGCACCTTGTTCGACGACCACGTCGCGGTGGTGGCGGCCATCAACGACGCGCTCGGAACGGTGCACCTCCGCCCGATCGACTCCGACACCTTCCGCAGCCACTACACCCGGCCGGTCCAGCGGTTCTACGAGGTGGTGGCCGGCCGGCCCCTCGAGCCGGACGAGTGGCGGGCCCTCGACGAGGCCTACCACGTGGCCTACGGCGCCTCGGTGGAGCGGCTCGAGCTGGCCCCCGACGCCGAGGCGGCGCTGGCGGCGGCCGAGGCGGCCGGCCTCACCCAGTCGCTGCTGTCGATGTGGCGCCACCAGGACCTGGTGCCGCTGGTCGAGCGGCTCGGGATCGGCCACTTCTTCGTCCGCGTCGACGGGCTGCGGGTGCCGGGGGGCGGCGCCAAGACCGAGCACCTGGTGGAGCACCTGGCCGCGCTCGAGGTCGCCGCCCCGACGGCGCTGCTGGTCGGCGACTCGCTCGACGACCTGGCGGCGGCCAGGGCGGTCGGCGCCCGCTGCGTGCTGTACGACGGGGGCTCCCACCACCGGGACGCGCTCGAGGCGACCGGCGTGCCGGTGGTCGACACCCTCACCGCCGCCCTGGCCGCGGCCGAGCAGCACCCATGACCCGCATCCTCACCGTCTCGCTGGTCACGCTGGGTGACCCCGGCCGCCTGACCGGCGGCTACCGCTACCACCGCCGCATGGCCGAGCTGGCGCCGGACTGCGGCGCCGCCGTCCGCTTCGTCTCCTTCCCTGAGCGCCCCTTCCCCCTGCCCACCCTGGCCGGCCCGGCGGTGCTGCGGCAGGCACGGAGCGACGTCCTGGTGCTGGACAGCATCGCCGCCGCCTTCCTGGGGCCGTGGCTGCCGCGCCGCCGCACGGCACCGCTGGTGGGCAGCCTGCACCAGCCGCCGGGCGGGATCGACCACGGGCCGCTGCGGCGGGGCGTCCAGGCCCCGATGGACCGGCTGGCCTACCGCCGCGTCCGCCTGCTCCTGGTGGCCAGCCAGGCCCTCGGTGACGAGCTGGCCGGTCAGGGACATTCGCCCGAGCGGATCCGGGTCGTCCCTCCGGGCCGCGACCTGCCAGCGGCCCCCGCCGGCCCGCCGGTCGACCTCCGCCAGGGACGCCGCGCGGCCCTGCTGTGTGTGGGCAACTGGGTCGAGCGCAAGGGCCTGCTCGATGTCCTTGAGGCCGTCGCCGGGCTCCCGGCCGAGCTGGCCACCCTGCACCTGGCCGGGGACGACCGCGCCGACCCCCGCTACGGCGCTCGCGTCCGGGATCGCATCTCCCGGCCGGACCTGGCCGGGCGGGTGGTCGTCCACGGTCATCTGCCCGCGGAGCAGGTGGCCGCCCTGTACCAGGCGGCCGACGTCTTCGTGCTCCCCAGCCTGCGGGAGCCGTACGGGACCGTGTGGGGCGAGGCGATGGCCGCGGGGCTGCCGGTGGTCGGCTGGCGAGCCGGCAACCTTCCCCACCTGGCCGAGCACGGCCGGGAGGGGCTGCTGGCCAGCCCGGGCGACGTAGCCGGCCTGACCGCCGCCCTGGCCCGCCTGGCCGGTGACGAGGACCTACGGAAGAGGATGGCGGCGGCCGCCGAGCGGCGGGCGGCCACCCGGCCGACCTGGGCGCAGTCGGCGGCGCTGTTCTTCGCCGCGCTGCGCGAGGCCGTCTCGGCCGGTCAGGCCACCGGCCCGGCGTAGCCGCCGAAGTCCGAGCCCGTCTCCCACACCCGGACCGCGAGCGTGTCGCCGCCAGCCTCCTGGAGCGCCGGGACCAGGGTCTGGTGGGCCCATCGGGCCAGCACCTCCACGGTGACCGCCTCGGCCTCCGGCGGGCGGATCTCCTCCAGGTCCCGCCCGTCGATCCGGGCCACGATCGCCTGGAGGGCCGCCCGGAGCGCGTCCAGGTCACAGACCATCCCGCGTTCGTCCAGCTCGCGCCGCCCGACGACGACGTCGATCCGGTAGGCGTGGGCGTGGAGCTCCCCCTCGGGCCCAGCGACCGGCATCTGATGCAGCGCCCGGACCGTGACACTGGACCCCACCTCATAGCCGGCCTGCATGGGCTCCTCCCGGGTCGCTCGGCGTCCTCACGGATACCGGAGGGCGGCGTGGATCAGCCCGTCGTCCTTCCGGTCGGCCCAAGCGTAGGCCTCGGCGGCCTGCTCGAACGAGAACCCGTGGGTGGCCAGCACCGGCAACGGCAGCTCGTGGGCGAGCCTCCACGCCAGCTCGGCCCGGCGGCGGCGGTCCCACCTGGAGCTGAGGGCGGCCGGGATGGTCGAGACCTGGGTGCTGCGCAGGGCCAGCCGCCGGCGGTGGAAGGCGGCCCCCAAGGGCAGGGCGACCGGCTTGCTGCCGTACCAGGAGCAGACGAGGGCGGTGCCCTCGTGGACCAGCAGCCCCAGCGACGAGGCCAGCGCCTCCGGGTTCCCGCTGGCCTCGACGACCAGGTCGGCGCCGCGGCCGCCGGTCGTGGCGGCCACCACATCGGCCACGT
>DATENJ010000012.1:0-2534 GCA_035275125.1 Actinomycetes bacterium
TCGCCGTGTCCTGCCCGTTCTTCGTCGGGGCGGCCTACGAGGACCTGGGGGTGGCGACCGAGCCCGGCTTTCGCGGGCTCGGGCTGAGCACGGCCTGCGCCGCCGCCGTCTGCCGGGACGTGCGGCGCCGGGGCCGCGTCCCGAGCTGGACGACCTCGCCCGACAACACCGCCAGCCTGCGCGTGGCCGCCAAGCTCGGCTTCCGGCTGGAGCGCCACGACCGGCTGCTGGTCGCCGACGTCCCGGTCCCCGAGCCGGCCGAGCCGCCCTCTCAGCCCTGAGGCCGGTCGAACCAGGACTGGTAGGTCTGGGCGAAGAACAGGTCGCCCGCGACCTTGAGCTTGCCGGTCATGAACAGCTGCATGCCGTTGGCCCCGCCGGTGATCAGGCGGAGGAAGTCGCCGAGGCCCATGCGGATGGTGACCCGCGGGCTCTCGGCCCGGCCCCGCTCGATCTCGCAGCGGCCGTCGGCGATGCGCATGGCGTACTCATGGGTGCCGTCGGGGGCGCTGAGCTCGTACTGGACGACCGCCTGCTGACCGGCCGCCTTCTCCGGGTTGAACGACTCCGACATGCCGGCGAACACCTTGTCGAGGACGCCGTCGACGCCACCTTCCTGCTGCTGGATGGCGCTGACGAGCTCGTCGTTCGACTTCTCCTCGACGGCGGTCTTCAGCGACGAGAAGTCCGAGGCGTCGATCTGGCTCATACGGCTTGGCCTCCTTGCTCTGCGGCGGCCGTCAGCCTCGACGGCCGTGTGCCTCGAAGCCTACGCGAACGGACACACCGTCCACAGCCCGGCCGTGGACGTTCGCGATCTCTCCCTATCCGTAGTCGATCGAGGCGTAGCGGCTCAGCTTGGAGAGCTGGTGGCGGGCGTCGATCTGGCGGGAGGTGCCGGACTTGGAGCGCATCGAAAGGGACTGGGTGAGGGAGCCGCTGCGGTCGAAGCGGACCCCGCGCAGGAGCTCGCCGTCGGTGACGCCGGTGGCGGCGAAGAAGACGTTGTCGCCGCGGACCAGGTCGTCGATGTCGAGGACCTGGTCGAGGTCGTAGCCGGCGTCGATGGCGGCCTGGCGCTCGTCGTCGTTGCGCGGCCACAGCCGACCGTACATGGCCCCGTCAAGGCACTTGAGGGCGCAGGCGGCGATCACCGCCTCGGGGGTGCCGCCGATGCCGACCAGCATGTCGACGCCGGTGCCCTCGCGGGCGGCCATGATCGCGCCGGCGACGTCGCCGTCGGTGATCAGCTTGACCCGGGACCCGGCCTGGCGGATCTGGCGGATCAGGTCCTCGTGGCGGGGCCGGTCCAGGATGCAGACGGTCAGGTCGCCGACGTGGGCGCCCTTGGCCTTGGCGACCAGGCGCAGGTTGAGGGCCAGGGGGGCCTCGAAGTCGACCGCGTCGGCCGCCTCCGGCCCGACGACCAGCTTCTCCATGTAGACGCACGGTCCTGGGTCGAACATGGTGCCGCGGTCCGAAAGGGCGACCACTGAGATGGCGTTGGGCATGCTCTTGGCGGTCAGGGTGGTCCCGTCGACCGGGTCGACGGCGATGTCGACCTCTGGCAGGGTGCCGTCGCCGATCTCCTCGCCGTTGTAGAGCATCGGGGCGTTGTCCTTCTCGCCCTCGCCGATCACCACCACCCCGGTCATCGAGACCGAGCCGAGCACATGGCGCATGGCGTCCACGGCCGCCTGGTCGACCGCCTCCTTGTCCCCGAAGCCCATCTTGCGGGCCGCGGCCATGGCCGCCGCCTCGGTGACCCGGACCAGCTCGAGGGCCAGGTTGCGGTCGGGGGCCTCGCCTCGGACTCGAGCTTCCATCAGCACACCTCCAGGTCGCGGTCGGGCCGGCGTTGGCCCGAGGCCATTTTCTCCACAGAGGGGACTGGCATCCAGGGCCGCCGCGGCTTACCCTGACAACGGTGGCCCCGCCCGCTCGGGTGTGCGCGGCCTCCGGCAGTCGGGCCCTGGCGCCGCCGATCCCACCCGGTTGGCGCCAAGGGCCCGCTGCACGTCCGGTGTCCGGCGCGCCCGAGCATGGAGGGGAGCGGTGGACGGGGGCCACGATCACGGCCACGGGCACCGCCACAGCCACGCCCCGGTGCCGCTGGCCTCCTCGCCGGCCGGCGAGGACGAAGGCCTCCGGGCGGTCAAGCTCTCGGCCGCCGGCCTCGGGCTCACCGCCGCCGTCCAGTTCGCCATCGTGGGCGCCAGCGGCTCGGTCGCCCTGCTCGCCGACGGCCTCCACAACCTGGGCGACGTGTTCACCACCGTCACCCTCTGGGTCGCCTTCCTGGTCGGCCGGCGCCAGCCCGACCGCGGCTACACCTTCGGCTACGCCAGGGCCGAGGACGTCGCCGGCGTGCTGGTCGTCCTGGCCATCGCCGCCTCGGCGGTGGTCGCGGCGGCCGAGTCCCTGGCCAAGCTGACCGGGGAGGTGGCGCCGCTGCGCAACCCCGGCTGGGCCCTGGCCGCGGCCTTCGTGGGGGTGGCCGGCAACGAGGCCGTCGCCCAGTACAAGCTGCGGGT
>DATENJ010000013.1:0-7845 GCA_035275125.1 Actinomycetes bacterium
GGACCGCGGCCATGTCCAGCCCGAGGCGGCGTATGGCCGGCTCGTCGAGCGCCTGGACCCCGTCGGCGACCGCGCCGACGGCCAGCTCGGGGTTCCCGGGGGCGCCGACCTTGCGGGGCACGACCACGTCGAGCGGGGCGCCGAGGCGGGCCGCCACCTGGGCGGCCACCACCACCCCGCCCCGGGGGACGCCCAGGACCAGCACGGGGGGCCTGACGAGGCTGGTCACGACCTCGGCCAGCAACCCGCCCGCCTCGACCCGGTCGAGGAACCGCCGCTGCCGTCCCGCCATCTCGCTCCCAGTCGGGGAAGCAAAGCATACCGGCCCTTGCGCTCTCGTGAAATGCCTGGCCGGTCGGGTCATTTCATGCCCTTGGCACACCCTGGACCCGCGTGTAGCATGCGCAGACCCTTCGACCCCGGGGCAGCCGTGGGCGCGCCGTTGCGGCGGCAGAACTCAAGGAGGTCGTTGCTTGTGGTGACGGCATACATCCTCATCCAGACCGAGGTCGGCAAGGCCGCCCAGGTCGCCAAGGAGATCGCCGAGATCAAGGGCGTCCAGCAGGCCGAGGACGTCACCGGCCCCTACGACGTGATCGTCCGCGCCGAGGCTCGCAACGTCGACGACCTGGGCAAGCTGGTGGTGGCCCGGGTCCAGGCGGTCGACGGCATCACCCGCACGCTCACCTGCCCTGTGGTCCACCTCTAGAGGCGTTCCACCAGCCAATCGACCGCCCGGGTCAGCCGCTCCAGGTCGCCCGGCTCGATCGCCGGGTACATGGCGATGCGGAGCTGGTTGCGGCCCAGCTTGCGGTACGGCTCGGTGTCGACGACCCCGTTGGCCCGCAGGGCCCGGCTGACGGCTCCGGCGTCGACCGACGGGTCGAGGTCGATGGTGGCCACGGTGTGGCTGCGCATCGCCGGGTCGGTCACGAACGGGGTCGCGTACCCGCTGGCCTCGGCCCAGCCGTAGACGATCCCGGCCGACTCCTCGCAGCGCTTGGCCGACCAGGCCAGCCCGCCCTGCTGGTGGAGCCAGTCGAGCTGCTCGGCCAGCAGGAACAGGGTGGCCAGGGCCGGGGTGTTGAGGGTCTGGTCGGCCCGTGACTGCTCGAGGGCGACCTGGAGGCTGAGCGTCGCCGGGATGTGCCGCCCGGAGGCGGCGACCCGCCCCGCCCGGTCGACGGCCGCCGCCGACAGCCAGGCCAGCCAGAGGCCGCCGTCGGACGCGAACGCCTTCTGGGGGGCGAAGTAGTAGACGTCGGCCTGGCCAGGGTCGACGGGCAGGGCGCCGGCCGCCGAGGTGGCGTCGACGCAGACGAGCCCGCCGGCGCCAGGGGGCCGCCGGACGTCCATGGCCACCCCGGTCGAGGTCTCGTTGTGGGTCAGGGCGTACAGGTCGACGTCCGGGTCGGGCCGGGCCTCGGGGTGGCTGCCGAACGGGCTGGCGATCACCTGGGGCTCGTCCAGGAACGGGGCGGCGGTGACGGCGGCCGCGAACTTGGCCGAGAACTCGCCGAACACCAGGTGCTGGCTGCGCCGTTCGACCAGGGAGAAGGCGGCCAGGTCCCAGAACAGGGTCGAGCCGCCGTTGCCGAGCGCGACCTCGTAGCCGGCGGGCAGGTCGAACAGCTCGGCCAGCCCGGCCCGGATGCGGCCAACGACCGAGCGGACCGGGGCCTGGCGGTGGCTGGTGCCGAGGAAGCTGGGGGCGGCCGCGGCCAGGGCGGTCACCGCCTCCTGGCGGACCTTGGACGGCCCGCTGCCGAACCGCCCGTCGCCGGGCCGCAGCTCATCGGGCAGGATCGGGGCGCCAGCCTCCCGGTGAATCGGGGTGGATTTCTGGTCGGTCATGCGGCCACTCTATCCTCGCCCGACAAGCCGCAATGCCCGACGGAGGCCGCCTCAAGTGCCAAGGATCTCCCGCCGTGTCGCCGCCATCGCCGAGTCGGCCACCCTGGCCATCGACGCCAAGGCCAAGGCGCTCAAGGCGGCCGGGGAGGACGTGATCGGCTTCGGCGCCGGCGAGCCCGACTTCCCGACCCCGGAGTGGATCGTCGAGGCCGCGGTGGCCGCCTGCCGGCAGCCCAGGTACCACCACTACACCCCGGGACCCGGCCTGCCCGAGCTGCGGGCGGCGATCGCCGCCAAGACGGCCCGCGACTCCGGCCTGGCCGTCGAGCCCAGCCAGGTGCTGGTCACCAACGGCGGCAAGCATGCCCTCTTCGAGGCGTTCCTCACCCTGCTCGACCCAGGGGACGAGGTCCTGCTGCCCGCGCCCTACTGGGTCACCTACCCCGAGGCGATCTCGCTGACCGGGGCCGAGCCGGTGGTCGTCGAGACCGGCCAGTCGACCGGCTTCCGGGTCTCGGTCGAGCAGCTCGAGGCGGCCACCACCGACCGGACCAAGCTGCTGGTGTTCGTCTCCCCCTCCAACCCGACCGGCGCCGTCTACCCGCGCGAGGAGGTCGAGGCCATCGGCCGCTGGGCTGCCGGGCGGGGGCTGTGGGTGCTGACCGACGAGATCTACGAGCACCTGGTCTACGGGTCGGCCGAGTTCACCTCGATGCCGGCGGTCGTGCCCGAGCTGGCCGACCGCTGCGTGGTCGTCAACGGGGTGGCCAAGACCTACGCCATGACCGGCTGGCGGGTCGGCTGGCTGATCGGCCCGCCCGACGTCGTCAGGGCGGCGGTCAACCTCCAGAGCCATGCCACCTCGAACGTGGCCAACGTCTCCCAGGCGGCGGCGCTGGCCGCCGTCTCCGGCGGCCTCGAGGACGTTGCCGAGATGCGGACCGCCTTCGACCGGCGCCGCCGCAGGATGGTGGAGCTGCTGCGGGCCATCCCCGGGGTCACCTGTGTCGAGCCCGAGGGCGCCTTCTACGCCTTCCCGTCGATGGAGGCGGTGCTGGGCCGGGAGCTGCGCGGCCAGCGGCCGGCCACCACCATGGAGCTGGCCGACCTGATCCTCGAGGAGGCCAAGGTGGCGATCGTGCCCGGTGAGGCCTTCGGTGCCCCCGGCTACGCCCGCCTGTCGTACGCCCTTGGCGACGACGACCTGGTCGAGGGGGTCACCCGCATCGCCAAGCTGCTGACCGAGGCGCGCCCGGTCTAGGCCCCGGTGGCCAGCTCGATCTCGACGATCGCCAGGGGCTTGGTGGGCTCGGCGCCGTTGGTGAGGGTGAGGGTGAGGGTCCGGGCCTCCTCAGGGGGCGCGGGCCGGAAGCCCACCTGGAGGATGTGGAGCAGGCGGCCGCCGCCGTGGGCCATGCCCATCACCTCGTAGTCGGTGCCGGCGTCGTCGGCGACCCGCCAGTCGAGACCGGCGAACTGCGGTGGCCCGGTCGGCTCCTCGGGCAGCATCACATAGCGCAGGTCCAGCCACCTCGACCAGACCTCGAGGGAGATCAGCACGATCCGCAGGCCGAGGCCGCGGAAGACCTCGCGGGCCAGGGGCACCACCCGGACCAGCTCGGCCGGCTCGTCCCGGTACACCCCGGGGCCGCCGGCGACCATGGCCATGGCCTGCTGCTGGCTGATCCGGGGCTGTATGCCCCCGACCTGCTCGGCCTGGAGCTGGCTGGCGTCGGCCAGGATCTGGATGACCTGCTGGCGGACCCGCTCGAAGCTGGCCCCCAGCTTGACCAGCACCTGGGCGGCCACGCCCTCGCCCTCGCGGATCAGCCCGAGCAGGATGTGCTCGGTGCCGATGTAGTTGTGCCCGAGCGACAGCGCCTCGCGCAGCGACAGCTCCAGGACCTTCTTGGCCCTTGGGGTGAACGGGATGTGCCCGCTGGGCGCCTCGGCGCCGCGGCCGACGATCTCCGCGACCTGGGCTCGCACGGCCTCCAGCGAGATGTCGAGCTCGGTCAGGGCCCTGGCCGCGATCCCCTCGCTCTCGTGGATGAGGCCGAGCAGGATGTGTTCGGTGCCGATGTAGTTGTGGTTGAGGTGCCGGGCCTCCTCCTGGGCGAGCACGACCACCCGCCTGGCCCGGTCGGTGAAACGCTCGAACATCGGCAGCCGCCTTCCCGTGCGCGCAATCCCCGCAAAGCCTACGCCGAACCGCTCAGCGCCTGCGGGCGGCGTGGCGCTCGACGGCCAGGTCGACCAGCCGGGCGACCAGGTCGGGGTAGGCCACGCCGGAGGCGGCCCACAGCATCGGGAACATGCTCTTGGGGGTGAACCCGGGGATGGTGTTGACCTCGTTGAGCAGGACCCGGCCGGTCGCCTCCTCGTAGAAGAAGTCGACCCGGGCCAGGCCATCGCAGTCCAGCGCCTGGAAGGCCCGCAGCGACAGCTCGCGCACCTTGGTCCTGACGGCGTCGGGGACCTGGGCCGGGATCTCCAGCTTGAGGGCGTCGTCCAGGTACTTGGCCTCGAAGTCGTAGAACTCGTGGCTGGGGATGACCTCGCCGACCACGCTGGCCTCGGGGGCGTCGTTGCCGAGGACCCCGCACTCCAGCTCGCGGGCGGCGATGCCCTGCTCGACCAGGGCCTTGCTGTCATGGGCGAAGGCGGTGGTCAGGCCGGCGGCCAGCTCGTCGGGGGTCTTGACCTTGGAGATGCCGATCGAGGAGCCGAGCCGGGCCGGCTTGGTGAACACCGGGTAGGCCAGGCGCCCGGCGACCTCGGCGGCCACCTGCTCGGGGTCGGCCCGCCAGTCGCGCTCGGGCACGACCAGGTACGGGCCCTGGGGCAGCCCGGCCTGGGCCAGCACCACCTTGGCCATGGCCTTGTCCATGGCCAGGGCCGAGGCGAGCACGCCGCTGCCGACGTACGGCAGGTCGGCCAGCTCGAACAGCCCCTGCACGGTGCCGTCCTCGCCGAAGGGCCCGTGGAGGATCGGGAAGACCACGTCGACCCCGCCGACGCCCTGCTCGGGGCGGACGGCCAGCTCCCGGCCGGCCGGCTCGACCTCGGGCAGGGTGCCTTCGGAGGCGGTCAGCTCCAGCGGGGAGCGGTCGGGCAGCAGCCAGGCGCCGTCGCGGGTGATGGCGATCGGGACCACCTCGAAGCGGTCGGGGTCGAGTGCCTCCATGACCGAGCGGGCCGACACCACCGACACCTGGTGCTCGGCCGAGCGGCCGCCGTACAGGACGGCCAGCCGGGTCCTTGCCATGACCTACGCCACCTCCAGGGCTCGGGTGAAGTCCTCGGCCAGGTCGGTCCCGTCCTCAAGGCCGACCGAGACCCGCACCATGCCCTCGCCGATCCCGGCCGCGGCCAGGGCGTCGGGCGAGAACTGGCGGTGGGTCGTGGACGCCGGGTGGGAGACCAGCGTCTCGACCGAGCCGAGCGAGGCGGCCAGCTTGGCCAGCCGGGTCGCCTCGATGAACCGCCGGCCGCCCTCCCGGCCGCCCTCCAGGTCGAAGCTGAGCAGGCCCGGGCCGCCGTCGAGCAGCTTGGCGGCCAGCCCGGCCGTCGGATGGCCGGCCAGGCCGGGCCAGTAGACGCGGGCCACCTTGGGGTGGGCGTCCAGCAGCTCGGCCAGCCGGTGGGCGTTGGCGCCGTGGGCCCGCATGCGCAGGGACAGGGTCTTGACCCCGCGCAGGACCAGCCAGGCGGCGAACGGGTCGGGCGAGGCGCCGAACTCGATCATGGCCCGCCAGGCGGCGTCGTGGCGCTCGGGCTCGGCGAACAGGGCGATGCCCCCGACGACGTCGCTGTGGCCGCCCAGGTACTTGGTGGCCGAGTGGACGACCACCGCCGCCCCGTGCTCGATCGGCCGGCACAGATAGGGCGTGGCCACGGTGTTGTCGACCACCAGCGGCACGCCGGCGCCGGCGGCGGCCTCGGCCAGGGCCGGCAGGTCGGCCACGGTCATGGTCGGGTTGGCGATCGTCTCGGCGTAGATGGCCCGGGTGGTGGGGCGAAGGGCGGCCCGGACGGCGGCCGGGTCGCCGGCGTCGACGAAGCTGACCTCGACGCCGAAGCGGGGGGCGGTGTGGGCCAGCAGCGAGTAGCTGCCGCCGTAGAGGTCGCGCTGGGCGACCAGGTGGTCGCCGGATGAGGCCAGCGACAGCAGCACGGTGGCGATGGCGCCCATGCCCGAGGCGGTGGCCATGCCCTCGGCCGCGCCCTCGAGGTCGGCGACGGTCGCCTCGAGGGCCGCCGTCGTCGGGTTCTCGTAGCGGGTGTAGACGTAGCCCTCGCGGGGCTGGCGCAGGGTGTGGGCGTAGTGCTCGGCGTCGTCGAAGACGAAGGTCGAGGTCTGCCAGATCGGGGTGGCCAGTGGCACCTCGGCCGGCAGGGGGAGGCGGCCGGCGTGGATCGATCGGGTGGCGAAGCCGTCGGCCATCACTGCTCCTCACGTCGCTGGTCGGCGGGCAGGCTATCAACCGCCGCCTTGGCGTGGGCCAGGACCCGGGCCCGGAAGCGGTTGCCCTGCGCTTGGCCGCGGACGCCGCGGACCACCCGGGTGGTCCCGTCGCGGGCCACCAGCCGGGTCCGGCGGCCGGACACCTCGACGGCCGACAGGTCGGCGTAGCGGTAGCGGCGGGCCCCGCCGAGCCCGTGGAGCACCACCGCCTCGTCGTCCAGCTCGGCGGCCAGCACCCGGGCCCGAAGCCAGGCCACGGCCAGGCTGACCACGGCCAGGACGGCCCAGAGCAGGCTGGCCACCGACAGGGAGGCGGCCGCCCCCTCGCTCGACTCCGAGACGGCCTGCGACCCGGCCAGCAGCGCCGAGGCCAGGGCCAGCTCGAGCAGCCCGCTGACCAGGGCGTGGGTCACGCCGCCGGGCTGGAACCGCTCGGTCATGCCCGCCCGGCCGCCTCGCCCTTGCCGCCCGCGCCGGCGGCGTCGCCCTTGTACCAGGGAGGTGGGCTCCAGCCCTCCCGGGCCTCGGCGACCAGGCCGGTGATCGCCTCCATCACCTTGTCCTTGGCCTGGTTGACCTCGGCCAGGGTCGACTCCGGGGTGAGGCCGAGGTCGATCGGCGGCCCGGCCCGCTCGACCACCCGGATCCCGCGGCGGAACGGCCCCAGCTTGCCCCGGGTGAACAGCAGATGGGCGCCCCACTGGCCCACCGGCACGACCGGCGCCCCGGTGAGGGCGGCCAGGCGGGCGACCCCGTTCTTGGCCGCCATCGGGGAGAAGTCGGGGTTGCGGGTGGTGGTGCCCTCCGGGTAGATGGCCACCGCGGCCCCGTCGCGCATGGCCGCGACGGCGTCGACCAGGGCCCGGCCGGCGTCGCGGGTCTCGCGGTACACCGGGATCTGCCCGGCCCCGCGCAGGATCGCCCCGAGCACCGGGTTGCGGTACAGCTCCGACTTGGCCAGGAAGCGGACCTGGCGCCCGGCCGTGTGGATGAAGGTGCCCAGGCACAGCGGGTCGAAGTAGGAGATGTGGTTGGCGGCGATGATCACCGGCCCCTGCTTGGGGATGTTGAGCAGACCCTGGCAGTCGAGCCGGACCCAGAACCGGATCACCGGCGGGACGACGACCTTGGCCAGGGTGTAGACGGGATACCGGCGGCCGGCCATGCTCGGCGCATAGTACCGTTGCCGGCGATGCCTGTTCCGCTCGTCCCCGTCAAGGCCCTGGCCGAGGCCAAGGGCCGCCTCGCCCCCACCGTCGGGCCGCTCCAGCGGCGGCTGCTGGCCATCGCCATGTTCGAGGACGTTGTCGCCGCCCTCCAGGCGGTCGGAGGGCTCGACAAGCCGGTGGTCGTCTCCCCCGACCGGGAGGTGTGGCGGCGGGCCGACGCCATGGGCTGCCGGGTGGTCGAGGAGGCGGCGGGGGTCGGCGACCTGAACGCCGCCCTGGCGGCGGCCGCCAGGAGCCTCGGCGACGGGTCGGCGCTGCTGGTGGTGGCGGCCGACCTGCCGCTGGCCTCGGCGG
>DATENJ010000014.1:0-2484 GCA_035275125.1 Actinomycetes bacterium
TGGCGGTCAGCGCGGCGCTGGCCGGTGGGCTGCTGTGGTGGGGGGCGCGGCAGGCGCGGACCAGCGAGGCGGCGGTGCAGCGGTGGCCGCTGCCGCAGACGACCGCGCTGCCGGCCACCCTGGCCACCTCCTATGCCGTCGCGGCGGTCGGCACGGGGCTGACCAGAGGCTACGTGTGGTCCCGGGGGGCGATGGAGTCCTACTTCGGGCCGGGCCCGTCCAAGCGGGTGCTGGCGCGGCTGGTCAACGCCGGCATCTGGGCGGCCGGGGCGGCCGCGCTCTACAACGCTGGCGTGGCCTATGTCGGCCGGGCCAACGAGAAGGTCGAACCCGGCTATGCGACCCCGCCGGCCAGCCCCCTGGTCTCCGGGGGGGACGGGAGCCTGCTGCCGTTCGCCGACCTCGGCCAGCAGGGACGCCGGTATGTCACCGACGTCGTCACCCCCGAGCTGATCACGGAGGTCATGGGCGAGCCGGCGGTCGCCCAGCCGATCCGGACCTATGTCGGGTTCAACAGCGAGCCGCTGTACCAGACAGGCCGGGCCGAGCTCGCCCTGGCCGAGCTGGACCGCACTGGCGCCTTCGACCGGTCCTACCTGCTGCTGGTCTCCCCCACCGGCACCGGCTGGGTCGACCACACCCTGATCGAGACGGCCGAGTTCCTCACCCGTGGCGACATCGCCACCTGCTGCATCCAGTACGGCCGCTACCCGTCGTTCCTGTCGGTCCAGAAGGTCGCCCTCGGCCAGGGCCAGTTCCGCCTGCTGCTGTGGGGGGTCAAGCAACGCCTGGCCGAGCGCCCTCCCGAGCGTCGGCCCCGGGTGCTGGTCTTCGGCGAGAGCCTCGGGGCCTGGACCAGCTCGGACGTGGTGATGTTCCAGGGTATCGACGGCTTCGACCACTACGGCATCGACCGCGCGCTGTGGGTGGGGCTGCCATGGCTGGCCAAGTGGTCCCGCAGCGGCATGGCCCGGGGCAGCAGCACCCTGGTCCCGTCCGGGACCGTCGGCGTCTTCGACCGCCACGAGCAGCTGGAGCAGCTGACCGACGAGCAGCGGGAACGGCTACGGGCGGTCGTGCTCTCCCACGACAACGACCCCATCGCCGTCCTCGGCCCGGAACTGCTGGTGCGGCGGCCGGCCTGGCTGCCCGACGGGCAGCGGGGCCGCGGCGTCCCCGACGCCATGCACTGGCGGCCGCTGATCACCTTCATCCAGACCGCCATGGATGCGGCCAACGCGATGGTCTCGGTGCCGGGCCAGTTCGGCTCCTTCGGCCACGACTACCGGGCCGACATGGCGCGGTTCGTCCGCGACGCCTACGACCTTCCCGGCGCCACCGAGCAGCAGCTCGGCCGCATCGAGGAGACCCTGCGGTCGCTGGAGCTGGAACGGGCCGAACGGATTAAGGCCCAGGACGCCCAGGCGGCCCAGGACGCCCCCACCCCGCCCGTGCACCGCCCCGGCGACGACAGCACCCTCGCCGGCGTACCGCTGCGCACCCGGCGTACCCGCGGCGCTCGCTGGATGCGGCAACGACCGGCACAGGACCCCGACAGCTCCTCGGGGAACGTCGCCACGACCGGTTGAGACGCGGAGGCGTCGAGCGCTCCGCGTCGACAGGTCCGCGGCGGGCTACTGCGGTGGCTCGGATTCGGGCGGCGGCTGCTCATCGGCTGATGGGGGGAGCCGCCGGATCTCGACCAGCTCGAGGCCCAGCGACTGGATCCGGTCCAGCAGGCCGTGGAGCGAGGACTGGTCTGGTACCGGACCGTGGAGCACCGTCTCCACCGGCTCGACGGTGGCCGAGAGGCCCTCGAACGCGGTCAGCAGCGAGTCGCTCAGTCGGCCCTTGATGCGGATCTCGTAGCTTCCACCGCCAAAGGGCACGGTCGACCCCTCCTCACCATGCTCAGCCGCGGTCGGTTCGGTTCGATCATGGCGCACTGCGGGTGGGACCGGCCTCATCTGATGGAGGTGAGTTCGCCCCTTCTACGCCGCCGACAAATCCGGCGTCGGTCTGTCGCTCTTCGCGCCGCCCAAGGACGCGGTCCACGGTCCGGCTGAGGAGACGGTCAGCCCGCATGCCCTGCACCCGCAACGTGTCGACCGTCTCGGTCGCCATGGTGCTGCTCGACTCGCGGATGATCTCGCCGACGTCCACCTCACTCAGAACTCGATCGGCGAGCCCGGGCAGGTCGACCCGCGCGAGCACACCCTCGACGTCGACGCGGGCGATGACAGCGTCAAGGTCGATCCGGGCGGCGATGGCGTCGACGTCGACACGCTCGGCGATCTGGTCGATGTCGAGGCGGTCAACGATCCGGTCCAGGTCGACGCGGGCCACCACGCCGTCCAGGTCCACCTGATCGAGGACGGCAGCGGTCACCGCGCCAACGAGCGCACGGGCGGCCTCGGTCGCGGCCTGCCGGTTGCGCTGCTGTTCGGCCAGCCCACGCGCCGCCCAGCGCTCGACGTCGAGGCG
>DATENJ010000015.1:0-8926 GCA_035275125.1 Actinomycetes bacterium
CGGTCCTGCCGCTGTCGGTGGCAGCCCGCCACCTGCCGCTGGTCCTGTCGGCCGGCCGGCGGGTGCTCGACCTGGCCGACCGGGAGCCGGAGGTGGCCGACCCGGGCGAGCCGGCGGCGGTCCCGCCCGGGTTCGAGATCGCGCTCCACCAGGTGGCCGTCGCCCGCGGGCCACGGCGGGCGCTGGTGCTCGACGGGCTCGACCTCAGGCTGGAGGAGGGCACGTCCATGGTCGTGACGGGCCCCTCCGGTGCCGGCAAGACGACCCTCGCCCACCTGCTGGCCCGGTTCCTGGAACGCCAGGCCGGGGAGGCGCGGCTCGGGCCGCTCGACCTGCGCGACTACCGCCAGGACGACGTCAGGGCGGCCGTGCTCCTCAGCGCCCAGGACCCGCACGTGTTCGACACCACCATCCGCGAGAACCTCACCTTCGCCCGGCCCGGGGCCACCGATGCCGAGCTCGGCGCGGCCCTGGCCAACGCTCGCCTCGGGGACTGGGTGGCGTCGCTCCCGGCCGGGCTCGACACCCGGGTCGGTGAGCGGGGACGAGCCCTGTCGGGCGGGCAGCGCCAGCGCCTCGCCCTGGCCCGCGTGTTCCTGGCCGACCCGGCGGTGCTGATGCTGGACGAGCCGACCGCCCACCTCGACGTCGAGACGGCCGACGCCCTGCTCGACGACCTCTGGCAGGTGGCCGGCCGGCGGTCGGTGCTGCTGATCACCCACGGCGACGCCGGGCGGTTCGAGCGGTGCCGGCGGGTGACGCTGGAGCGACCAGGACCGGCCCCAGACGACTTCATCCCATCTGGGTGATGTGGCCGGCCGCCGTATCCGGCTCCATGCACTAGCAGGGAACTCGGATGTCGGGAGGTGGACGTGTCGGCGGTCGACCTGTCGCGGCTGCAGTTCGCCACCACCTCGATCTACCACTTCCTGTTCGTGCCCCTGACGGTCGGGCTGGCCTTCCTGACCGCGATCCTGCAGACGCTGTGGTACCGCAAGGGCCACCCCGAGCATCTGCGGCTGACCCGGTTCTTCGGCACCCTGCTGGTCATCAACGTCGCCGTCGGCGTGGTCACCGGGCTGGTCCAGGAGTTCCAGTTCGGGATGAACTGGTCGGCCTACTCGCGGTTCGTCGGCGACGTGTTCGGCGCTCCGCTGGCCATGGAGGGCTTGGCCGCGTTCTTCCTGGAGTCGGTCTTCCTCGGCCTGTGGATCTTCGGCTGGGACCGGCTGCCCAAGCGGGTGCATCTGGCCACCATCTGGGCGGTGGCGGTCGGCGGGGTGCTGTCGGCGGCGTTCATCATGGCCGCCAACTCCTGGATGCAGCGCCCGGTCGGCTACCAGATCGACCAGGCGACCAACCGGGCCGAGCTGACCGACATCTGGGCGGTCCTGACCAACATCGTGTTCCTCTGGGCCTACCTGCACGTCCTGGCGGCCTCGCTGGTCACCGCGGGCGTCGTCATGCTCGCGGTGTCGGCCTGGCACCTGCGGCGCGGCTCCAGCCCCGGGATGTTCCAGCGGTCGGCCAAGCTGGCCGTCGTCGTGCTGATCCCCGCGACCATGCTGGCGCTGTTCTTCGGCGGCCGGCTCGGCATCAACGAGACCAGGTACCAGCCGATGAAGATCGCCGCCGCCGAAGGCCAGTGGGACACCTGCCAGCCGTGCTCGTTCTCGGTGTTCCAGATCGGCGGGGGCAACAACGACCAGAACCCCAAGAAGATCATCCAGGTCCCGCACCTGCTGTCGGTGCTGGCCACCGGCACCTGGAACGGCCAGGTGGTCGGGCTCAACCAGCTCCAGGCCCAGGACACCCAGCAGTACGGGCCGGGCAACTACGTCCCCAACGTCTTCATCCAGTACTGGTCGATGCGGGTCATGGCGTACCTGGGGGCCGGGACGCTGCTGCTCGCCCTCTGGGGAGGATGGCTGGCCTGGCGCAGGAAGCTCGCCGACGCCAGGTGGTTCCTGCGCCTTGCCGTCTGGGTGCTGCCGGTGCCGTTCCTGATGAACACCGCCGGCTGGATGCTGACCGAGAACGGTCGCCAGCCCTGGATCGTCCAGGGCCTCCAGCTGGTCAGGGACGCCGTCTCGCCGTCGGTCAGCGTCACCGCGATCGTCATCAGCCTGACCGTCTTCGTCCTGCTGTACGCCGCCCTTGGCGTCGTCGACGTGCTTCTGATGGCGCACTTCGCCCGCAAGGAGCTCGAGCCCGACCCCGACCCGGCCTCGGCCGAGGATGCCCCACCCGCCCTCCACTTCACCTACTGAGGTCACCATGACGCTGATCAGCTTCTGGTTCATCGTCCTCGTCGTGTTCTGGACCGGGTTCCTGGTGCTGGAGGGATTCGACTTCGGGGTCGGCATGCTCCACGGCCTGGTCGGACGGGACGAGCAGGGCCGACGGGTCGCGCTCGGCACCATCGGGCCGCTCTGGGACGGCAACGAGGTCTGGCTGATCGTCGCCGCCGCCGGGATGTTCGCCGCCTTCCCCGGCTGGTACGCGACCATGTTCTCGGGGTTCTACCTCGGCTTCGTGCTTCTGCTGGTGGCGCTCATCGCCCGCGGCGTGTCGTTCGAGTTCCGCGACCGCCGCGAGAGCCCCCGCTGGCGCCGGACGTGGGCCGCGGCCACGATCGGCGGCAGCCTGCTCGCCCCGCTGCTCATCGGCGTGGTCCTCGGCAACCTGCTGCACGGGGTGCCGATCGGGACCGACCAGGAGTACGTCGGGTCGCTAGCCGACCTGCTCAACCCCTACTCGTTGCTCACCGGGGCCACCGTGGTGCTGCTCTGCCTGCTCCATGGGGCCAGCTTCCTCGCGCTCAAGACGGCCGGCGAGGTCCGGCGCCGTTCGCTACGCGCCGGCCGCCGGGTCGCCCCGCTGGCCGCGGCCGCCGTGCTCGGCTTCGCGATCTGGACCCAGGTCCTGGCCGGCGACGGGGTCGCGCCGCTGCTGGTCGAGGCGGTCGCCGTCGTCGCCACCGTGGCCGCCGCCTGGCTCCTCGGCCGAGGCCGGGACGGGCGTGCCTTCGCGGCCACCTCGGTCGCGATGGCCGCCGTGGTCGTGTCGATCTTCGTCAACCTCTATCCGAGAGTGATGGTCTCGACGCTCGGCTCGTCGGCCGACCTGACGGTCGCCAACACCGCCTCGTCGCCGTACGCGCTGAAGGTGATGACCGTCGCCGCGGTGGTCCTGTTCCCGGTCGTGCTCGTCTACCAGGCGTGGACCTACTACACCTTCCGGCGCCGGATCGCGTGACGCGGCGAGCCCGGCCGCCTACTGGATGTCGCCCGGCGCCTTGCCCGGCTTGCGCAGCAGGCTGCGCAGCCACTTGGCGCCACCGGTCCGGCGGACGCGCAGCGGGACGCCGCCCACCTCGCGCTCGCCGTTCTTGCGCTGCGCCGGTGCCGGCGGTGCGGCCTCGAGGTGGCTCGCCTTGATGCGGTCGGCCCGGTGCAGCTCGAGGGTCCGTAGCTCGGCCTCGATGCGGTCCATCTGGTCGCCGGTGACCGCCGGGAGGTGGAAGGCGTCGCGGACGAACCGGGCCGTGTCGGCCCGGTAGTCGTGCCCGAAGGAGCCGAACTCGCCGGGAACGGTGACCATGGCGTTCATGGCGTCCACCCCCGTCTGCCAGAACGTGATCAGGGGGGCCCAGCTCATCCCCTCGGGCACCCCTCGTCCGCGCTCCCCGCCCAGCCAGCGTGGCCGCTTGACCAGCAGGTCGGGGCTGAGGGCGCCGATGGGGTCGTTGTCGTGCATCAGGACCACCGCCCGCAGCCGCCGCCGGGCGTCGTCGTCGAGGGCGGCCAGCTGCTCGTGCCGGTCGAAGACGCCGACGGTTCCCTCGGGGACCAGTTCGCTGGCCCCCCGGGCCATACCGTTGCGCGACCACTTGGCCAGGCCGGGCAGGCCGAACCACAGCGCCCGGTCGATCCCGTAGTGGTCGAATCCCTTGATCCCCTGGTACATGACCACATCCGAGCTGCTCCAGGCGCCGAGGCTCTCCCCGAAGACGAGCACCTTGGGCCGCTTCTCGGGCGGCATGGCGGCCAGGCGCTGCTTGACCCCCCAGAGCAGCAGGCGGAACTGGGCCCGGCCCAGGTGCACCTTCTGCATGCACAGGAACGACGGGAACCGGCCGTACTGGATGGCGCAGGTGGCGATGTCGCCGCGGGTCATCAGCTCGGCGCTCTCGATCATGGTCTGGTCGACCCAGCCGGTCCCGGTGGGGGAGACCAGGAGCAGGTACGAGCGGTCGAACGCCCCCGTCCGCTCCAGCTCCTCGAGGGCCAGCTCGGCCCGGCCGGCCGGGTACAGCGGCTCGCTGTTGTACCCGACGAACACCCGGATGGGCATGGCCTTGGCGGGTTCGCCGAGCACCTGCTCGATGACCTCCGGTGTGACCACGTCGGTGACATACCGGCGGCCCTGCTGGCCGAGGTCCTCGAACGGGGACAGGCTGTCCGGGCTGCCCGAGACCAGCTCCGACGTCGGCGGCGCGGTGTAGCCAGGCTCGACCCGCTCGTTGGCCCGGCCGATGTAGCCGACGCCGGCGTTGTACAGCCAGGTGGCGCCGGCGGCCCACAGAGCCGCGTTGCCGGCCCGCCCGAGCGCGTTCTTGCCGAACCCGGGGCCGAGATGGCGGACCAGCCCGTCGCGGCTGGCGGCGTACCCGTGGGTCAGCCCCACCCCGGCGGCGTAGACCACGCCACCGATGCCGACGGCGGCCGGCACGGTCGCCCGCTGGTCCACCGGCCACCGCTGGATCACCGCCCTCCGGGCGGTCATCCGCCGCTTCGCCAGCACCAGCGCGCCACCGGTCCCGGCGGCCGCCGTCAGCGCCGGCCGGACCCACCGCTGTGACGGGTACCGGTCCCGGAGGAACGTCCCGACGTCGAACAGGGCGCCGCCCACCGAGCCGACCCAGAGCAGCTCCCCGCCGCTGCGCAGCCCGGCATGCCAGAGCGCGGCGTCCTCGTGGCCGGGAAGCAGCTCCAGCCCGGCGCCAACGCCGCCGATGACCGCCCGGGCGGTCAGCCGGGCCGAAAGGGGGCGGGCCGGGCTGACCAGGGCGTCGGTGGCCCGCTCGACCCCGACCCCGACCGCCCGGCCCATCAGGGTGGCCAGGCCCGCGGCCATGCCCTGGTGGACCGAGGTCCGTGGCATCAGCGAGTACCCGAACGAGTCGAGCAGGGCCGCCGTCTGGATCGGCGACGACGGTGAGCCGGTGATCGGGTTCAGCCGGCGGACGATGTCCAGCGCCCGCGTCGACGTCACAGCCATGGGATGTCTCCTTGGTCGGCCTCGGCCCTCATGGTCCCGTGCAGCGGCAACGCCAACATCACCCAGAATGGGTGATGTGCGCCCGGGGGCCCCGGTGGTCTCCTGCCAGCGGTCAGGCCACCGGAAGGGCACCATGAGTCGACAGCCATCGAGCCCGGGCGCCGCCGGGCCACCAGCTCCACAACGACCGGCACCCGCGGCGGCGGGGCCGCCCGATGCTCCGTCGCCCAGGGAGTACCTGCGGATCCTGGTCGCCGCGGCGCTGCTGGGGGTGCCGGTCGCGCTGGGCGCGGCCGCCTTCTTGAGCGCGGTCCACGGGCTGACCACGCTGGTGTGGACCACCGTCCCCGACAGCGCCGGATGGACGACCCCGCCGGGCTGGTATGTGCTGGCCGTCCCGGCCGTGGCCGGGCTGCTGGTGGCGGTGGCCCTGCGGCTGCCCGGCCACGGCGGGGAGCCAGCGGTCAAAGGGATCGCGCTGGAGCCGCTGTCGCCGGTCCAGCTGGTCAGCGCCCTGCTGGCCGCGCTCGCCTCCCTTGCGTTGGGGCTGGTCCTCGGCCCGGAGGCGCCGCTGACCGCCCTTGGCCTGAGCGCCGGGCTGGTCGCGGCCCGGGCGCTGCGGCCGGTGGCCTCGGGCGGGCAGATCCTGGCCATCGCCGGGGCGTTCGCGGCCATCAGCACGGTGTTCGGGGGGCCGCTGCCGTCGGCGCTGCTGCTGTTCGAGCTGGTGGCGCTCAGTGGCATGGTCCCCTCGGCCGCGCTGGGCTCGGTGCTGCTGCCGGGGTTCCTAGCCTCGGGGACGGCCGCGCTGGTGTTCACCGGCGTCGACCACTGGCCGGGGGTCGCCGAGACCGTCCTGCGGCTGCCGCCGCTGCCCGACTACCCGACCGTCCGCCTCCCGGACGTGGCCTGGTGCCTGCTGGTGGCCCTGGTGGCCGCGGTGGTCGTGGCGGGCGCCCGCCACGCGGCTCGGCAGCTGGCCGGGAGGACGGCCAGGATCCCCCCGGCGGCGCTGCTGTGCGGCGCCGGACTGGCCGTCGGCCTACTCGCGGTCGGGTTCCGGGCCGTCTCCTCCCAGCCGGTCGATCTGGTGCTGTTCTCGGGGGAGGGCGCGCTCCCGCAGCTGGTCGCCGAGACCTCGGCCGGCCTGCTGGCGCTGCTGCTGCTGGTCAAGGGCGCGGCCTACACGTTGTCGCTTGGCGCCGGGTTCCGCGGCGGGCCGACCTTCCCCGCCGTCGCGCTCGGCGTGGCCACGGGGGTGCTCGCCTCGATCCTGCTCCCTGGGCTGGACCTCACCCCGGCGGTGATCGCCGGGGTGGCGGCGGCCTCGTCGGCGGCGTTGGGATTGTCGTTCTTCGGGGCCCTGCTGGCGGCGCTGCTGGCCGGCTCGGCCGCCGCCGAGACCATCCCGATCGCGGTGATCGCCTCGGTGATCGGCGGCCTGGTGGCCACCGTCCTCAAACGGCGGGAGGCCCGGCACTGATGGTGCCGAGGCGGCTGCTGGTGCGGGCCCTGCTGCGCGCCTCGGGAACGGCGACGGCGCTGGTGGTGCTCTACTTCACGCTGCCGATCACCGGGGCTGTCGACCGCTCCACGGCCGTGCTCCTGGCGCTGGGACTGCTGGTGTTCGCCGCCGTCGTCACCTGGCAGGTCCGGTCCGTCCTGCGCTCGTCCTACCCGGGCCTGCGGGCGATCGAGTCGCTGGCCGCCGCCATCCCGCTGTTCCTGGTGCTGTTCGCGGCGATCTACGTCCGCATCGCCGATCTCGACGGGAGCGCGTTCAACGAGCCGCTGAGCCGCACCGACGCCCTCTACTACACGATCACGGTGTTCTCCACCGTCGGCTTCGGCGACATCGTCCCCAAGGCCGAGCTGGCCCGGGTCGTGACCATGGTCCAGATGCTGGGCGACCTGCTGTTCGTGGGGCTGGTGCTGCACCTCATGGTCGGTGCGGTCAAGCTCGGCCGGCAGCGCCGGGCAGTCTCCGCGGGATTCCCCGATTCATCCAATCAGGGTGATGCCGGCCTTCCCGCCACACCGTACGTTGGCGAACAGGACGGCTCCGGACCTTGACTGGGGAGGTCATAGGACATGAAGACCACCCACCAGCGAACCGACGACCAACAGCCCGCTGACGTGCTGGTGGTCTTCGGGATCAGCGGTGACCTCGCGAAGGTGATGACGTTCCGCTCGCTCTACCGCCTGGAGCGTCGCGGCCTCCTGACCTGCCCCGTCGTCGGGGTCGCGGTCGACGACTGGACCACCGAGGACCTGCGTCAGCACGCCCGCAAGGCGATCGAGGCCACCGGCGAGCCGGTGGACGAAGCGGTGTTCGACCGCTTCGCCAGGCGGCTGTCGTACCTCTCGGGCGACTTCGGCGACCCGGCCACCTTCGAGCGTGTCGGCGCGGCCATCGGGGACGCCCAGTCGCCGGTCTTCTACCTGGAGATCCCCCCCTTCCTGTTCGGCACCGTGGTCGGGGGACTGGCCGGCGCGGGCCTCACCAAGCGGGCCCGGGTGGTCGTGGAGAAGCCCTTCGGGCACGACCAGGCCTCGGCCCGTGCCCTCAACGACGAGGTCCACAGCCACATCGACGAGTCCCAGCTCTACCGGATCGACCATTTCCTGGGCAAGATGGGCCTGGACGAGATCCTCTACCTCCGCTTCGCCAACGCGATGCTGGAGCCGGTCTGGAACCGGCACAACCTGGCGGCCGTGGAGATCACCATGGCCGAGAGCTTCGGGGTCGAGGACCGCGGCCATTTCTACGACCCCGTCGGCGCGCTCCGGGACGTGGTGGTCAACCACCTGATGCAGGTGGTGGCGGCGGCGGCGATGGAGCCGCCGGCCGGTGGGGACCTCTCCGCCTTCAAGGACGCCATGTTCGCCGTCTTCCGGGCCATGCGTGACGCCGACCCGGCCCAGTATGTCCGCGGCCAGTACGACGGCTACCGATCGATCGAGGGGGTGGCCGCCGACTCGACCACCGAGACCTACGCCGCCCTGCGGCTTGAGATCGACAACTGGCGCTGGTCCGGGGTGCCCTTCTTCATCCGCACCGGCAAGTGCCTGCCGGTCACCCAGACGGAGCTGCGACTGGTGTTCAAGCCCCCACCCCGCCTGGGGTTCTGGTCGGAGCTCGAGTTCAAGCCGGAGCCGAGCCAGGTGGTGATCAAGCTCGACCCCACGACCGGCATCAGGCTGCGGGTCGAGGCCCAGCGCGGCGACAAGCGCAGGCCCGAGGAGATCCACCTCGACATGGAGTTCGCCGAGGAAGGAGGTGAGGGGGCGACGCCCTACGAGGTGCTGCTGCACGCGGCCATGGAGGGCAACAGCGTGCGGTTCACCCGCCAGGACAGCGTCGAGGAGACCTGGCGGGTCCTCCAGCCACTGCTCGACGCGCCGCCGCCGGTGCACCCCTATGCCAAGGGGTCCTGGGGGCCGGACGCCGCCGACCGCCTGGTGGAAGGGTACGGCGGCTGGCGCGGGCCGTGGGTGACGCCATGAGCGCCGGCGCCCCGACCGAGCAGAGCGCGGCCATGCCGTCGCCGTTCCCCCCCATCGCGGACTACGCCTTCCTCTCCAACTGCCACACCGGCGCCCTGATCGCCCCCGACGGGGGAGTGGGCTGGCTGTGCGTGCC
>DATENJ010000016.1:0-2794 GCA_035275125.1 Actinomycetes bacterium
AGTACTACTTCAACGACGCCGGCAACCAGGTCGAGCAGCTCGGGGCCAGCGTCGAGGCGGCCTACCTCAAGCTCCTGGGCCGGCCGGCCGAGGCGCCGGCCGACGGCTACAAGGGCGCGTACGTGGCCGAGGCGGCCGCCGAGCTCCGGGCCGAGCGGGGCGACGCCCTGGCCGACCTCGACCCGGCCGAGCGCCGGGCCACCATCACCGACTGGGCCTTCCGCCGCATGCTGGCCGGGATCAAGCAGACCCTGAGCCGGCTCGGGGTCGAGTTCGACGTCTGGTTCTCCGAGCGGACCCTGCACGACACCGGGGCCATCGCCGAGACCATCGAGGACCTGCGCGCCCGGGGCGTTGTCGAGGAGCGCGACGGTGCGGTGTGGCTGCGCACCACCGAGTTCGGTGACGACAAGGACCGCCCGCTGGTCCGCTCCAACGGGGCCCCGACCTACTTCGGCGCCGACGCCGCCTACTACCGGGACAAGCGCCGGCGCGGGTTCGACCGGCTGATCTTCCTCTGGGGCGCCGACCACCACGGGTACGTGCCGCGGATGCGGGCGGTGGTGCGGGCCTTCGGCGATCCCGACGACACCGCCGAGTTCCTGATCAGCCAGCTGGTCAGCCTGGTCCGGGCCGGCCAGCCGGCCAAGATGAGCAAGCGGGCCGGCGACATCGCCACCGTCGACGACCTGTTGGACGAGGTCGGCAAGGACGCCTTCCGGTACACGATGCTGCGGTTCTCGCTCGACGCGCCGATCGAGTTCGACGTCGAGGCGGTCACCCGCCAGTCGCTCGACAACCCGGTCTACTACGTCCAGTACGCGCACGCCCGCATCGCCAGCGTCATCCGCCAGGGCGCCGACACCGGGTTCAGCCCTCTCCCGGTCGAGGAGGCCGACCTGGGCCTGCTCACCCACCCGATGGAGGCCGCCCTCCTGCGCCGCCTGGCCGCGTTCGAGGAGCAGCTCCTCACCGCCGCCAGCCAGCGCGCCCCCCACCGCCTGGCCCGCTACGCCGAGGACCTGGCCGCCGCCTTCCACCGCTTCTACGGCGAGTGCCGGGTCCTCACCGACGACCACGCCCTCTCCAGCGCCCGCTGGTGGCTGGTCGTCAGCACCAAGCAGGTCCTCGCCAACACCCTGAAGCTGCTCGGCGTCGGCGCCCCGGAGCGGATGTAGGTCGCGTCCCTACGGCGGGGGAGCGAGCTAGGGACGAGGTTCGAGCCCGGCCGCCGAGCGGGCCTCGGCGATGGTGCGGGTGTTGATGGCGGGCAGGCACAGCAGCGCCACGACCGGGATCACGACCCCGGCGACCAGGAACGGTGCGCGCAGCCCGAACGACCTGGCCAGGACGCCGCCGAGCAGGGAGCCGAGGGGGACCGAGCCGTAGCTGAAGAGGCGGAAGGCGCTGATCACCCGGCCGAGGAGCCGGTCGGGGGTGAGGGCCTGGCGCAGGGAGCCCATGACGACGTTGAAGACCACGGTGAGGAACCCGACCACGCCGAACATGGTGCCGGCCAGCCACGGCTCCGAGCTGAGGCCGAACACCAGGAAGGCCAGGGCGGAGAGGATCATGGTCCCGACGATGATCCGGGCCGTGCCGAAGACCCGCACCGACCTGCCCGCGACCAGGCTGCCGAGCACGCCGCCGACCGCCGAGCCGCTGAGCAGCAGCCCGAACCCGACGGCGTCCAGCCCGAGCAGCTCCTGAGCGAACAGCACCATCACGGCGCTGCCGCCCATGGCCAGCAGGTTGACCACCGCCACCATGGCCGCCGTGGCCCGCAGCACCCGGTGGGCGGCCAGCCAGCGCAGGCCCTCGGCGATCTCCGAGCGCAGGGTCGCGCGACGCCCTCCAGGGCCGAGCTCGCCGGGGTCCGGACCGAAGTGCCCACCGATGGAGGCGACCAGGGCCGAGCCGGCCGCGAACGAGACCGCGTCGACCGCGAACGGCACCCAGGTGGCCGCCGAGAACAGGAACCCGCCGACGGGCGGCCCGGCCAGCTCCTGGGTGACGACCTGCGTCCCGACCAGGCGGCCGTTGGCCCACTCCAGCCGCTGGGCGTCACGGGACACGAGCGCCGGCAGGATCGAGTGCGCCCCGGTGTCGACCAGCGTCTGCCCGGTCCCGAGCAGGAACCCGATGGCCGCCAGCAGCGCGATACTCGCCTGGTCGAGCAGCACGGCCATCGCCAGCCCACCAACCACCACGAACCGGCCGGCGTCCACCACCCACATCACCCGCCGCCGGTCCCACCGGTCGAGCAGCGCCCCACTCAACAGGCCAAACAGCAGCCACGGCAGCCACTCCGCGAAGCTCACCACCGACACCAGCAGCGGATCGCGAGTCAGCGTCGCCGCCAGCAACGGCAACGCCGTCCCATACACCCCGTCACCAAGGTTCGAGACACCCGACGCCGCCCACAGCTTGCGAAACCCGTTCCCTCGCACCCAACTCCCTAGATCTGGGCCTCCCGGAAGATCTGGGCTTGCCCGAGATCGGGGTCCCCGACCCCCTGCACCTCGGACGTCAGCCCGACCACGCACCTCGGGCGTCAGCCCGGCCATGCACCTCCGGCGTCAGCCCGGCCATGCACCTCCGGCGTTACCCGGCCTGCACCTCGGGCTTCACCCGGCCCGCACCTCGAGCGGCGCCCCGGCTCTGCACCTCGGGCGGCGGGCCCGGGCGCGCCTCACCTCCACCCACCGCTGGCGGGTCCCCCGGTGGGGGAGAGTAGCCCACCGGGCCGCAGGGTGCCGGCGGTTTTCCACAGCCCTTGGCGCCCTCACCCCCC
>DATENJ010000017.1:0-2633 GCA_035275125.1 Actinomycetes bacterium
AGAACCTGGTCGTGCCCGACGACCTGGCGGCGGCGCTCGACGCCCACCCTGGGGCCCGGGACCGGTGGGAAGGGCTGTCGCGCTCGGTGCGCCGGGCCGCGCTGGAGCAGATCGTCCTGGCCAAGCGCCCCGAGACCCGGGCCAGGCGGGTCGCCGAGACCGCCCGCCTCACCGCCGAGGGCGAGCGGCCCGGGCCCGGCGAGTGGCGGCCCCGTTCCTGACCGTTCCGCTCGACGACGAGCTCAGCGGCGCAGCAGCTCCATCGAGGGCGCCGGTGCCGCGGCCGAGACTCGAGCGGCCGCGGCCGCCTCCAGCGCCGGCTTGCTCCCGGTGAACAGCCACGTCTGGAACAGGTCGTCCAGCTGCTCGCCCGAGATGCGCTCGGCCAGCCTGATGAACTGCGGGATGGTGCCGTTGCCACCGGCCCGCCGGGTCGTCCAGGCATGCAGGATGCGGAAGAAGTCGCGGTCGCCGACCTCCAGCCGCAGCTCGTGCACGGCCATCGCGCCCCGGAGGTACACGGCGTTGTCGAACAGGAACTCGGGACCGGGGTCGCCGATCACGACCTGCCAGAACGGGTTGTCGGCCGGGATCCCGTTGTAGAAGGCGTCGAACTGCTCCTGGGCCGTCCCGAGGCCCTCCTCCTCGCTCCACATCCACTCCGAGTACTGGGCGAAGCCCTCGTTGAGCCAGATGTGCTTCCACTCGGCCAGGGCCACGCTGTCCCCGAACCACTGGTGGGCGAGCTCGTGCACGACCACCGAGTCGCCGTTGGCCGGGGTGGTGAAGAAGAACTTGGAGTAGATGGGGCGGGTCTGGGTCTCCAGCGCGAACTGGAGGTTGTCGTAGTCGTCGACCATGCCGCCGCCGGTCGAGAAGGGGTAGCGGCCGAACCGCTTCTCGAGGAACTTGAGGATCTCGCCCTGTCGGGCGAACGAGTCCCTGGCGATCCCGCCGAAGGTCGGCGAAGCCGGGTCGTCGGGGTCGACCGCCTGGTCGAACAGGTCGGGGTCGAGGGCGTCGTACATCCACAGGCCGTCGTCGGTCCGGTAGCGGTGGGTGTCGAACTGGCCGATGTCGACCGTTGCCAGGTAGGAGGCCATCGGCTCGGGCGCGTTCCAGACCCAGGTGCGCTCGGCACCGTGGCGCTTGCGGCCAAGCAGGCGGCCGTTGGCCACGACCTGGAGACCGGCCGGGGCGGTGACCACGAAGGTGTAGGACGCCTTGTCGATGGGGTGGTCGTTGACCGGGAACCAGCTGGCCGCGACCTCGGGCTGGCCGGCGACGATCGCGCCGTCGTCGGTGTGGATGAAGCCGGCCTCGATGGTGAAGCCGGGGCCGAGGACGATCTCCTGGGTGATCGGCACGCCGTCGTAGCGGACAACGGTGGTGAACCGGTGGCCCTTCGGCAGGCCGTGCCGTGGGGTGACCATCAGCTCGTGGTCGGTCCGCGACCAGCTGGCCGCGCGGCCGTTCACCTTGATCGAGCGGACGGTCAGCCCGACGAAGTCGAGGTTGAACCGGGACAGGTTCTGGGTCGCGGTGGCCGAGATCGTGGCCACCCCGGTGAGCCGGTCGGTGGGCGGGTCGTAGGCCACCTTCAGCAGATAGTGGCGGACGTCGTAGCCGCCGTTGCCGTAGTTCGGGAAGTAGGCGTCGCCAACTCCGGGAGCGCCCGGCCGGAAGCCGCCACCACCGCCTCCCGCCGACCCGGTCGAGGCCCCGGCCGGAGCCAGCGCCGTTCCCAGCAGGGTCATCGCCACCAGCACCGTTGCGGCGACGGCCGCGCGCGCCCGACGGATGCCCATCCCCCACCTCCGTTGCCGGTGTACCGACAGCCCTGAATGTACGCTTTGTACGGAGTCGCGGGAAGAGCTCCGCGCATTCCTCATCAGAACGTTGCCGGCGGGCGGGCGCGCCGCAGGGCCAGGGCGGTGGTGGCGGTGGCCAGCAGGCCGGCGGTGCCGGCGGCGACGAAGGCGACCCGTGGGGTGGTCCGGTCCAGCAGGAGGCCGCCGAGGAGGTAGGAGAAGGCGGCGGCGACGCCGATCCCGCCGTAGAGGGTGCCGAAGACCCGCCCGAGCAGCCGAGCGGGGACGATCCGCTGGACCAGGGTGGTGGCGGCGACGTCGAGGGCGGCGATGCCGAGCCCGCGGACGGCCTGGACGGCGAAGGCGGCCGCGACCGCCCAGGCCAGCCCGGTGAGCAGGTTGCCGGCGCTGCTGACGGCGAACCCGGCCAGCAGCAGGGTCGGCAGCGCGACCCGGCGCCGGGTCCGGGCCAGGAGGGCGTACCCGGCCAGGAGCCCGATGCCGACGGCGGCCAGGAGCAGCCCGACCGCGCTGTCGCCGCCGCCGAGGGTGTCGGTGGCCAGGAACACCAGGGCCACGTCGTCGATGCCGTTGCAGGCCACGATGGCGACGTAGCCTCCGGCGACCGCCCTGACCGTCCGCTCACCGAAGACATAGCGCAGGCCGGTCCGGGCGTCGGCGAGGAACGACGCCCGCGGGCCCTCGGCCGGCCCGGCGCCGCGCAGGGCCGGGAGGAACCCGAGCAGGGCGGCCGAGACGGCGAAGGCGGCCGCGACCGCCCAGGCCAGCCCGGTGAGCAGGTTGCCGGCGCTGCTGACGGCG
>DATENJ010000018.1:0-3598 GCA_035275125.1 Actinomycetes bacterium
GCCACTGCCCCCGACTTGGCCACCGCCCGCGCCTTGGCCCGCAGCAGGGTGGCCCGCAGGGCCCGGGCCTCGTCCAGGGTGACCACGTCCAGGTCGACCTCGGCGGCGGCGGACCCGCCCCCGGCCGTCTCGACCCGGAGCGTGGCCACGCCGAGCAGGCGGTGCAGCGGCTTGCGGATCAGGTCGACCTGCTGGATCCGGTCGAACGGGACCGCCCGGAGCTTGCGGGCCAGCACCCCCTCCTCGAGCCGCAGGGCCCCGCCCTCCAGCTGGTAGGTCCGGCGCAGCCACTCGACCGTGCTCCAGGCCAGCAGGACCAGCGCCCCCAGGACGAGCAGCCAGAACTGCCGCCGGGCCGCCACCAGCAGGGCGAGCGGCCACAGCCGCCAGGCGTGCCCGACCGCGAAGAACACCGGGCTGAGCACGTGCAGCCGCCGGGGCCCCCCGCCGCCGCCCTCGAGCAGCCCTCCAGGAGCGCCAGGGCCCGGGTCCTCAGACCGCATCGCCGTGGCCGGCCCTGGCCAGGATCAGGCGGCGCAGGCCCTCGGCGTCGCCGATGGCGATGCCCGGGATGGTGGCGTCGGTGCCGGCCGAGGCGGTGTGGACGACCAGCCTGGCCAGGCCGACGGCCCGCTCGACCGGCCCCTGGGACACGTCGATGTGCTGGACCCGGTAGTACGGGATGGCCGAGTGGATCCGCCGGATCACGCCGTGGCGCAGCTCAAGGGCGTCGGTGGCGACGTGGTAGCGCCAGTGCCGGTAGCTGGCCCGTGGCACCCACCAGGCGGACAGCCCGCCGGCGACCGCCAGCAGCCCGGCGACCAGCCCGGGCGGCCCGGGCACGTCCACCCCGGCCAGCCTGGCCCCGATGTCGACGGCCAGCGCCAGCAGGGCGAGCACCCCGTAGCCGACCGCCTCCTGCACGGTCCAGACGGTCACCACGCGGGGGTCGAGCTCCCTGGCCGCGACCCAGCTCTCGGTTGCCTCGGTCATCTCCGGTCCAGCCTATCCGGAGCTGGCCGCCGAGCGGTCAAGCCGGCGCCGGCTCGTAGGTGGTGATCTCGACCTGGTAGCCGTCCGGGTCGGGCAGGTAGACCGACCAGGCGACCCCGTAGTCGCCCTCCTCGAACTCGACGCCGCGCGCCGCCAGCTCCTCCTTGGCCGTCTCCAGCCCCCTGCGGGAGGTCCGGAAGCCGACGTGGCGCATCGGGTCGTCGGCCGGGACCGGCCCGCCGCCGTCGTTGGGGAACAGCGCCACCCCGCTACCGTTGGCCTCGAGCACGGCCGGGAACTCGCCCCAGGCCTCCTGGTGGGCGCGGCGCAGGCCCAGCACATCCTGGTACCAGCGGATCGATCGGGTCATGTCCGAGACGACCAGCCCGACGTGGTCGAGCGCCTCCAGCTCCACGCGCACCGCCTCCTCTCCCACGGTTGTCCACAAGGTACGCCCGCCCGGCGGGCGCGAGCGGCTGGCGCCGATAGAATGGGGGCATGAGCAGCCTCCCTCTCCCAGCGTTCGCCGCCCCTCGCCGGGTGCTGCTGGCCGCCCCCCGCGGCTACTGCGCCGGCGTCGAGCGGGCCATCGACATCGTCGAGGTCGCCCTGGCCACCTACGGCGCTCCGGTCTACGTGCGCAAGCAGATCGTCCACAACCTGCACGTGGTCCGGGACCTCGAGACCCGGGGGGCGGTGTTCGTCGACGAGCTCGACCAGGTCCCCGAGGGGGCCACGGTGGTGTTCTCGGCCCACGGGGTCGCCCCGTCGGTCCACGCCGAGGCCAGGGAGCGCGGCCTCCAGGTGATCGACGCCACCTGCCCGCTGGTCACCAAGGTCCACCAGGAGGCGCGCAAGTTCGCCGCCAAGGGCTACGACATCGTCCTCATCGGCCACGAGGGCCACGAGGAGGTCGCCGGCACCATGGGCCACGCGCCCCGGGCCGTCCACCTGGTCGGCGACGAGGACGAGGCGGCCCGGGTCGAGGTCGCCGACCCCGAGCGGGTCGCCTACCTCACCCAGACCACGCTGTCGGTGGACGAGACCTCCGGGGTCATCGGGACCCTGCGTGAGCGGTTCCCGGTGCTGGCCGGCCCCCGCTCCGACGACATCTGCTACGCCACCCAGAACCGCCAGGCGGCGGTCAAGACCCTGGCCCGCGACTGCCAGCTGGTGCTGGTCATCGGGGCCACCAACTCCTCCAACTCGGTGCGTCTGGTCGAGGTCGCCAGGGCCGCCGGCTGCCAGGCCCACCTGGTCGCGGAGGCCTCGGCGATCGACCCGGCCTGGTTCGACGGCGTCGACACAGTCGGGATCAGCTCGGGCGCCTCCGCCCCCGAGTGGCTGGTCGACGAGCTGGTCGAGGCCCTGCGGGAGCGGGGCGCGACCGAGGTGCGCGAGGTCGAGGTCGTCCCCGAGAACGTCCACTTCGCCCTCCCGGGGACACTGCGCCGCGACGCCGAGGCGGTCCGGACCGGGGTGGTCCCCCGGCCGGCCGGACGGCCCGGAAGCTAGATGGCCTCGAAGGACGGCGGCGTCTACGTCGTCGGGGCCGGGCTGGCCGGGCTCCGCTGCGCCCGCCGCCTCCACGAGAAGGGCGTCGCCGCCACCGTGCTGGAGGCCTCCGACGGGGTCGGCGGCCGGGTCCGCACCGACCGGGTCGAGGACTTCCTGCTCGACCGGGGCTTCCAGGCCCTGCTGACCGCCTACCCCGAGGCCAACGACGCGCTCGACTACCGGGAGCTGGAGCTGCACCCGTTCTACCCGGGGGCGATGATCCGCACCGGCGGCAAGCTCGTCACCGTGGCCGACCCGTTCCGCCGCCGCTGGGACGGGCTCCGGACCGCCCTGGCCCCGGTGGGCGGCCTCGGCGACAAGCTGAACGTGGCCAAGCTGCGGCGGCGGGTCACCGCCGGGACGCTGGAGGAGCTGTTCGCCCGGCCCGAGACCACCACCCGCGAGGCGCTGGCGGCCGACGGCTTCTCCGAGGTGATGGTCGACCGCTTCTTCCGGCCGCTGTTCGGCGGCGTCCTGCTCGACCACGAGCTGGGGACCTCCAGCCGGATGTTCGAGTTCGTCTATCGGATGTTCGCCCTCGGCGACGTCGCCCTCCCGACCCGCGGCATGGGCGCGATCCCCGAGCAGCTCGCCGGCGGCCTCCCGCCCGGCTGCGTCCGCCTCGGCCAGCGGGTCACCGAGGTCCAGGACGAAGGCGTCACCCTCGCCGACGGCCAGAAGCTGCCGGCCAGGGCGGTCGTGGTCGCCACCGACGGCCCCGCCGCCTCACAGCTGCTCGGCGGCGAGCCGGCGGCACCAGGGTCGGTCGCGGCCACCTGCCTGTACTTCGCCGCCGACCGCGCCCCCGTCGACGAGCCGGTGATCGTCCTCGACGGCGACGGCCAGGGCCCGGTCAACAACCTCTGCGTCCCCAGCGCTGTCGCCCCCACCTACGCCCCACCCGGCGCCGCCCTCATCTCCGCCGCCGTCCTCGACCGCCCCGGTCTCCCCAAGGGCCCCGACCTCGAAGCCGCCGTCCTCGGCCAGCTCGCCGACTGGTTCGGGTCGGGCGTGGTCGCCTGGCGCCACCTCAAGACCTACCACATCC
>DATENJ010000019.1:0-9423 GCA_035275125.1 Actinomycetes bacterium
CCTCGCGCAGCTCTCGGAGGAAGGCGGGCCGCCCGTAGGCGGCCAGGGCCATCACCTTGTACTCGTCCGAGGAGCGCCGGAACCCGAGGTGGTCGGTGACCTCCTCGTAGAGCAGGCCGAGGGAGTGGGGCAGGTGCTGGGCGGCCAGGATCTGGAGGTCGCCGTCGACCGACCGGCCGGCCAGGTGGGAGGCGGCCTCCCCGCGCCCGTCCAGCACCAGCACGCTCGAGGAGCGGTACGGGGCGGCCAGGTGGGCCGAGGCGGCATGGGCGACGTGGTGGGGGACATAGCGGACGCAGGCCGGGTCGAGGCCGGGCAGGGCCGAGCGCAGGAACCGTGGGGCCCGCCGGGCGTACAGGGTGCGCAGGCCCTCCCAGGCGTCCTCGGTGACGTCGGGCCCGGCCGGCGGGGCCAGGGCCGGGTCGTAGGAGTAGGCGACCGCGTCCAGGTCGTCGGGGGTGAGGCCGGCCTCGGCCAGGCACCAGGCGGCCGACTGTTCGGGCAGCTCCCAGGTGGCGAAGGGCACCGGCAGCTTGCCGTGCTTGCGCCGGGTGAACCGCTCCTCCTCGGCGGCGGCCACAACCTGGCCGTCGACCACCAGGGCGGCGGCAGGGTCGTGGAACACAGCGTTCACACCGAGCACACGCATCTTGTGATCCTTTGCACAATCGGTAAGGCGGGGGGTCCCTGGTCGGGGGCCGAGCCCACCTTGTGCTTCGCTATGGGGAGGTCAGGACTAACCCAGGGGCGCGGGAGCAAACACCCTCGATGGAACTGCTTCTCTCGAGGTAGGTCCGGTCGTCAGCTTGCTGACGGTTGGCAGGTGGACGACCACCTACAATGGGTGGATGCCGGCACGACCCGATCCTGCCTCCCTGTCCGCTTGGCGTCTGCTGCTGGAGGCGCACGCCACGGTCACCGAGCTGCTCGAGCACGAGCTGGTGGCCGAGCGCGGACTGCCCCTGAGCCGCTACGACGTGCTCCTCAACCTGGCCGAGGCGCCGGAGGGGCGACTGCGGATGCAGGAGCTGTCGGCGTCGGTGCTGCTGTCCAAGAGCGGGCTCTCTCGGCTGGTCGACCGGATGGTGGAGGCCGGGCTGGTCCGCCGGGAGCGCTGCCTGGACGACCGCCGCGGGTGGTTCGCGGTCCTCACCGACCAGGGCCGCAGCGCCCTGCGCAGGGCCGCCCCGATCCACCTGCGCGGCATCCACGAGCACTTCACCAGCCACCTCCGGCCCGAGGAGGTCAAGGCCCTGACCAGCGCCCTCTCCAGGGTGGTGGCGGCGGCCAGGACCACCGCCGGAGCGGCGCCGGCCATGGAGGCGGAGGAGCCCGAGGACCAGGAGGCGCTGGGCTGGTAGCGTCTCGGGGAACCTACGGCGACGACGCAGGAGGACCCGGAGACCCATGAAAAAGGCCACGGCCAGCAAGCGGCTCGAGGAGGAGCGCACCCGGCTCCAGGGGATCCGCGACAACCTTCAGCGCGAGCAGGAGGAGGCGACCTCGGCCACCGGCGGGGAGCTGTCGAGCTTCGACCAGCACCCGGGCGACAGCGGCACCGAGACCTTCGAGATGGAGAAGAACGTCTCGCTGCTGGAGCAGGTCGAGGACGAGCTCCAGGAGATCGAGGCCGCCTTCCAGCGCCTGGATCGCGACACCTACGGCAGCTGTCAGGCCTGCGGCCGCCCGATCGGCACCGAGCGCCTTGAGGCGATGCCCGCGGCCCGCTTCTGTATCGAGGACCAGGCGAAGGCAGAGCGCGAGGCCGGATATCCGGGCCCGCGCAGTTGACCATTTGCGCGGTTCCTCTTTGTCAATTAGTTACCCAATATTCGACGCTAACCGGTCGTAGCTGTCGAACTTGACTGTCGCCGCCACCGACACCTCGCTAACATCCGCGCCGTACCAGCCAACTACCGCCGCGTTCGCGGCGGTACCAGCACGTGGAGGGGGGCCGCGATGCCGGCATTTGACGTCGCGCGTAGGTGGAAGGGCCGCGTCGTGCTCGACCGGACGGGTGACAAGCTCGGCTCGGTGCTCGACGTCTTCTACGACGCCGAGAGCGACGAGCCCGGATGGGTGCTGATCGGCACGGCCGGGTCCGGGACCGGCACCCGCCTCGTCCCGGTCGCCGAGGCGGTCGAGAACGGCAACGAGCTGCGGGTGCCGTACGACCGCGCCTTCGTCGAGGCCGCGCCCGGCATGGACCCGGCCGGCCGGCTGTGGCCGCAGGAGGAGGCCGAGCTCTACGCCTACTACGGCCTTGACTACACCGGCGCGTCCCTGGTCGACCTGGACGAGGAGGACGAGGACGACGACGCCGTCGTCGCCCAGATCCGGGGTCTGCCGCCCCAGCTCTGAGCCGGCTAGAACTCCCGCATGCGGGAGTTCATGGGGGAGCCGACCCGCTGGCGCTGCTTGATCACCTTCTGCCAGTCGTTGGGGCGGGCCTCGACGTGGAAGGACGCCCCCGGCTGGGAGCCGCCGATGCGCAGCAGGCGCAGCTCGACGCCGAAGAAGCGCACGTCGTCGTCGCCGTGCTGGTTGAGCCAGTCGAGCACCGCCCGGTGCTCCTCGCCGATGCGGGTGGTGATCCAGACCACGGCCGAGACGTCGAGGCCGGCCGCGAAGGTGATCATCTGGCCGAGGTGCAGGTGGTCGCTCGGCTCCAGGTGGCTCATGACCGCGACCCGCCGCCCGCGGTCGGTCTGGGCGAGCAGGTCGGCGGTGAAGGAGCCGACCCCGACGTCGCGGCCGACCTCGCGCAGGCCGCTCAGGCCGAGCTCCTTGGCCAGCCGGTCAAGATTGGCCGACAGCCAGTCGGGGAAGCCGGCGCCGTCCCGCTGGAAGATGGTGCCCGGGTCGACCTCCTCGATCTCGGCCAGCTGCACGGCCGCGCCCGGGGCGGTCGCGAAGCTGCCGCCCCTCGACCGGTCCAGGTCGGCGGCCGCGTTGCGTTCGGCCCGGCTGGAGCGGGAGTTGGCTGGGGGAGTGGTGGCCGTCTCCGGCCCGCCGGTGGACGCGCTAACGTCTGACTGGGTCACGCCGGATCCTTTCCGTCTCGAGCCGCATGACCGCCACAGCCTGTGACAGTGGCGCAGCGCTGGTCAAATCCCGCCTAGCGGGCGCGGCGGGGGAGGGCGATGATGCCGCGCTCCAGGGCCGCGACCACGGCCGCGGTGCGGTCGTCAACCCCCAGCTTGGCGAAGGTGTGCAGCAGGTGGGTCTTGACCGTGGCCTCGCTGATGAACAGGGCGGCGGCGATGTCGGCGTTGCTTGAGCCCTTGGCGACCAGCTCGAGGACCTCGACCTCGCGGGCCGTGAGGGCCTCGGTGGCCGGCTGGCGCATGCGCCTGACCAGCCGCGAGGCCACCGTAGGGGCCAGGACCGTCTCGCCCCGGGCGGCGGCCCGGATGGCCGGGAACAGCCGCTCCCGGGGCGTGTCCTTGAGCAGGTAGCCCGTGGCCCCGGCCTCGACCGCCCGCAGGATGTCGGCGTCGGTGTCATAGGTGGTGAGGACCAGCACCCGGGTCCCGGGGAAGCGGGCGGCGATCTCGGCCGTGGCCGTGGCCCCGTCCATCTCCGGCATCTGGAGGTCCATCAGGACCACGTCGGGCTGCTCCCGCTCGGTCAGCCGCACCGCCTCGACCCCGGAGGCGGCCTCGCCGACGACCTCGAAGTCGGCCTCGCCGGCGAGCATGCCCCGCAGCCCGTCCCTGACCACCGGATGGTCGTCGGCCAGCAGGATCCTGATCACCGCACCGGCACCGTCACGGCGATGGTGGTGCCCCGGCCGGGGGCGGTCTCGACGGCCAGCCGGCCCCCGAGGGCCTCGACCCGCTCGCGCATGCCGCGCAGCCCGAGCCCGCCGTTGGGGCCGAACCCGTCGGCGGTCGGGGCGAACCCGGAGCCGTCGTCGCGCACGTCGAGGGCGGCCTCGTCGTCCATGTAGGACAGGGTGACGGCGACCCGGCCGGCGGAAGCGTGCCTGGTCACGTTGGCCAGGGCTTCCTGGGTGACCCGGAGCAGGGTGACCTCGGCGTCGGGACTGAGCGGCTGGGGGGTGCCGGTCACGGTCGCGGTCGCGGCCAGCCCGGTCTCCTCGGCCACCCTGGCGGCCAGCCGCCCAAGGGCCTCGCCCAGCGGCGCCGCCGACAGCGCCTCCGGCCGCAGGTCCCAGACCAGCCGCCGGGCCTCGACCAGGTTGTCCCTGGCCGTCCGCCGGGCCCGCTCGAGGTGGCCGCGAGCCTCGGCGGCGTCCGCGGGCAGGTCGGCCTCGGCCGCCTGGAGCTGGAGGACGATGCTGACGAAGCCCTGGGCCAGGGTGTCGTGGATGTCGCGGGCCAGACGCTGACGCTCGGCCAGGCGGCCGCCCTCGCGCTCGGCCGCGGCCAGCTCGCTGCGGGTCGCCTCCAGCTGCTCGATCAGCTGCCGGCGCTCGTGGCTCTGTTCGATGATCCGGGTCAGCCAGAGCGCGAACAGGCTGCCGAAGACCACCGAGACCAGCCCGCCGGCGATCGCCGGCAGGTTGTCCGACAGCGGCTGGCCCGAGGCCAGCACCTCCCGCCATACGACCTCGATGGTGAGCGCGATCGCCGCCGCCACGGCCAGCGCCAGGCGCAGGTGGCGGAAGATCTGTGGGTACATGATCAGCAGCAGCGAGAAGTAGGCGGGATGGAGCCCGGCCAGCACGAACCACAGTGTGAACAGGCCGGTCAGGTACACCAGGACCAGCCCGACCCGCTCCTCGTTGAGGCCGAGGCGCCGGAACCCCAGCTGCCAGCCGGCCATGAGCACGGCCACACCGGCCACCGCCCAACGGTCGGAGGCGGCGGCCGGGTCGAGCAGGGCCAGGGCGGTGGTCAGCCCGAGCAGGCCGTAGAAGGCGGCGTCCCAGACCCAGGCGTACTGGTCCCAGGCGTCGACCCCGCGCTCGCAGCGCTCGCTGTCCAGCGGGCCGCTCCTCTCGTTCCGGCCGCTCTTGCCAGCGATGGTACGAGAGGCCGGCGCCGCTGGGGAGCGCCGGACGGTGGATCGACGGTCAGCCGTTCGGCTGATGCGGGGCCCCGACGGCCGCCGGCTCCGGGCCGGCTCCGCCCTCGGCGGCCAGGGGCATGACCGTGGGGACGGTCACCGTGAAGGTGACCAGGTCGCCGGTGGAGTCGACCGCGACCGTGCCCCCGTAGGACTCGACCAGGCGCCGGACGATGTGCAGCCCGAGGCCGACCCCGGCAACGCTGCGGGTCAGCGAGGAGTCCAGCTGCACGAACGGCTCGAAGATGCGGGCGCGGTCGGCCAGTGTGATCGGCGGGCCGACGTTGGAGACCGAGACGGCCAGCAGGGACGGCCCGGCCACCCTGGTGACCACCCGGACGGTGGTCAGCGGGGTCGCGTACTTGAGGGCGTTGCCGAGCAGGTTGACCATCACCAGGCGCAGGGCCTCGGCCGGCATGGCCACCTCGCGGGCCGCGCCCAGGTCGACCTCCAGGTCCAGGCGCTCCCGCTCGGGCACGTCGTCCAGGTCCTCGACCACCGCGCGGACGACCCCCCGCAGGTCGGCGGCGGCGCTGCCGTCCTGCTGGATCACCTTGGAGGAGTAGACCAGGTTGTCGACCACCCGCTGGAGCCGGCGGGCCTCGCGCAGGACGCGGCCCAGGTGCTCCTTGCGCTGGGCCGGGGTCAGCCGGTCGTCGCGGGTGAGCAGGAGCTCGCCGAACCCGAGGATGCCGGTGAGCGGCGTCCGCAGCTCGTGGGAGACGACGTTGTAGAGCTCGTCCTTGAGGCGCTGGGACTGCTGGAGCTCGCTGAGCACGGCCCGCTGGCCCTCGTACAGCTGGCGGAAGGAGCGCTCGGCCTCGGCCCGGCTGTCCTCGTTCAGACGCCAGTTGGCCAGGTTGGCGGTGGCGATGGCGATGAGCAGCAGCTCGCCGATGGCCGCCCGCAGCCAGGGGCTGGACCGGGTGTCGACCGGGGGCAGCACGCCCAGCGACTCCAGGCCCGCCGACACCAACGCGTAGGCGGCCACGAAGCCGACCGCGATCAGGAACGGGAAGCCGTCCTGGTAGAGCATGACCAGGGCGATCGTGACGAAGAAGTGGAAGCCCAGCTCGACCGTGCCCCCGCCGATGCCGACGAGCACACACGACGCCGACAGGAGCCCGATGGTGGCCAGGGCCGAGCGCCAGCGCCGGCCGCCCCACGGGGCCGTGGCCAGCGCCGCCGAGGCGGCGACGACGACCACACCGGAGGCCTTGTCCAGGCCGTCGCCGACGAGCACGGCCAGCGCGATCAGGGCCGGCACGTGCAGCCACAGGATCAGCAGGATCGCACGGTGGCGACCCCGCCAGACCTCGTCGGGAAGGGAGCGGCCTTGGGGGAGGGTGCCGCGTACCCGGCTGAGCAACCGCAACGCCACCTCGATCTCTCCTTGCCATGGCGACGTCAAGCCCGGCGGAGCCTACGTTGAGATGCGTGGCACGATCACGCGCAGTCTTTTGCAGCTTCCCTACGCAAATGTACCCGGCCTTCGTGGACGAGCCTGCGTCCAATCGGCGACTGGCACGTACCGGGAAATCTCAACTACATTTTCTGTGGCGTCGAGCTCGGAGTGGGAATGTGATCCTGAAAACGGCAGTGGTTCGGAAATTCCGGAGCATCGAGAATTCGGGGACTGTCCGTTTCGAGCCGGACGTGACCTGTCTGGTGGGCAAGAACGAGAGCGGCAAGACCGCCTTCCTTGAAGCCCTCTCCCAGGCCAACCCGCTCGCCGGGTCGGGCCGGGGGTTCGACGAGCTGCGCGACTACCCGCGCCGGCTGCGCGGCCGGGACCGGGGCCAGATCGCCGCCACCACCCCCATCTCGGCCACCTTCGAGCTCGGCGACGCCGACCTGGAGGCGGTCGTGCAGCAGCTCGGGCCGGACGCCCTCGGGGCCAAGGAGCTCACCGTCGAGCGGGACTACGCCGGCCACCAGCGCCTCCTGGTCGCCGACCAGGAGGTGGGCGGCGAGCTGGCCACCCTGCTCGCCGCCCGGCTGCCCCGCCTGCTGTACTTCGACGGCTACAGCGTGCTGCCCGGCCGGGTGTCGATCCCACGACTCCAGGCCACCGCCGAGGACGCCCTCCAGCCGGGGGAGCGGACCGCCCTGGCCCTGCTGCGGCTGGCCGGGGTGGCCGCCGACGACTTCGCCGAGTCCGAGTACGAGGTCCGCAAGGCCGCCCTCGAGAGCGCCGCCACCACGGTCAGCGAGGAGGTCTTCCGCTACTGGAGCCAGAACCCGGAGTTGACCGTCGAGCTGGACCTGGACTTCCGCGAGGCCGGCCACAACGGCCAGGGCGGCCCGCCGTTCCTCGACGTCCGCATCCGCAATCACCGCCACCGGGTGACGACCAACTTCGGTGAGCGCTCCGGTGGGTTCGTCTGGTTCTTTTCGTTCGTGGCCGCGTTCTCGGAGCTGCGCGACAGCGAGGGCCTTGTCCTGCTGCTGGACGAGCCCGGCCTCGGGCTCCATGCCGCCGGCCAGGCCGACCTGCTCCGCTACCTGGACGAGCAGCTCGCCGGCGGCCACCCAGCCGGACACCAGGTCGTCTACACCACCCACTCGCCGTTCATGGTCGACGCCAACCGGCCCCACCGGGTCCGGACGGTCGAGGACGTCGACGGCGAGGGGACGCGGGTCGGCGACGGCGCCGGGGCGACCAGCCGCGACACCGTCCTGCCCCTGTCCGGTGCGCTGGCCGTCTCGCTGCTGGAGGGCCTCGGGGCGGGGCCGCGCACCCTGCTCGTCGGCGGCGTCTCCGACCTCGTCTACCTGGAGGTCATGAGCGGCTACCTGCGCGACGGCGGCCGGCGGGGCCTCGACCCGGCCTGGCGGGTGCTGCCCACCGGCGGGCTCGGCGGCCTGCCCGTGCTGGCCGCCCTGCTGGGCGGGCCGCTGGAGGCGGCCGTGCTGCTGGAGGTCGGCGCCGGCCACCCCAGCATCCGGGCCCTGGCCGAGCAGGGGGTGGTCCTGCCGGAGCGGCTGCTGGCCCTGACCGAGTTGACCGGCCAGAGCGAGGCCGGGCTCGAGGACCTCTTCGACGAAGCCTTCTACCTGCACCTGCTGGCCGCGACCGGCACCGGGGAGCTCGACCCGGAGGGGCTGGCCGGCGAGGGGTCGGTCGTCCGGCGGGTCGAGCGGGCCACCGGCGCGGCCCTCGACCGCTACCGCCCGGCCAGGTACCTCCTCAACCAGCAGCAACGGCTCCTCCCGGCCATCGGCCGCGAGCCCCTGCACCGCTTCGCCAGGCTGTTCGCCACCTTGGACGAGCTGTAGCCTGGGGGTGTGCCGCCCACCCACGAGGTGCTGAACCAGTCGCCGCCGCTGGCCGGCTACGACCTGTTCGAGGCCGACCCGGTGCTGGGCCAGGCGTTGGGCCGGGAAGGCGCCGGGTGGGCCGCCGACCAGGTCCGGGCCCTCGGCGTTCTGGCCGGCAGCCCGGAGGCGATCGCCTGGGGCGAGGCGGCCGACGCCAACCCGCCGGTGCTGCGAACCCACGACCGCTCCGGGCGGCGGGTGGACGAGGTCGAGTTCCACCCCGCCTGGCACCGGCTGCTGGGCACGGCCGTCTCCCACGGGCTGCACGCCGCCCCATGGCGCGACCCGCGCCCCGGTGCCCAGGTCGCCCGGGCGGCCGGGTTCTACCTCTGGACCCAGGTCGAGGCCGGGCACGGCTGCCCGGTCAGCATGACCTACGCGGCGGTGCCAGCCCTGCGGGCCGCCCCCGAGCTGGCCGAGGTGTGGGAGCCAAGGCTGACCGCCCTGGCCTACCAGCCGGAGCTGGCCCCGGTGGCGGCCAAGGCTGGGGCGCTGTGCGGCATGGCCATGACCGAGAAGCAGGGCGGCAGCGACGTCCGGGCCAACACCACCACGGCCCGCCCCGCCGGCTCGGACGGCCGCTGGCTGCTCACCGGGCACAAGTGGTTCTGCTCGGCCCCGATGAGCGACGCGTTCCTGGTCCTGGCCCAGGGGCCGGCCGGGCTGAGCTGCTTCCTGGTCCCGCGGGTCCTGCCCGACGGGGACCGCAACCGCTTCCACCTCCAGCGGCTCAAGGACAAGCTCGGCAACCGGGCCAACGCCTCGGCCGAGGTCGAGCTCGACGAGGCCGCCGGCTGGCCGGTCGGGGAGCCGGGCCGGGGCCTGGCCGCCATCCTGGAGATGGTCAACCACACCCGCCTTGACTGCATCGTCGGGTCGGCGGCGCTGATGCGCCAGGCGGTCGCCCAGGCCGCCCACCACACCGCCCACCGCAGCGCCTTCGGGCGGCGGCTGGCCGACCAGCCGCTGATGACCAACGTCCTGGCCGACCTGGCCGTCGAGTCCGAGGCGGCGACCATGCTGGCCATGCGGGTCGCCGGCGCCTTCGACCGGGCGCCCGGCGACCCG
>DATENJ010000020.1:0-3612 GCA_035275125.1 Actinomycetes bacterium
AGCGGCCGAACCGGGTCCCCCCGGTCCCGAGCGCCCACGACGGCGCCGCCACCGAGAACTCGGCGAGCGTGCTGGTGACCGCCTCCGGGTCGGCGCCGCCACCGCGCCTGATCCGGGCCGAGAGCTCGGCCAGGTCCCGACGGTGGTCGGAGAGCAGGGGTTCGTTGAGCTCGGCGATCCGGTCCTGGTCGATCATCGCTCCTCCTCCTTGCCCAGAATGCCGGCGGCTCAGCGCAGGAACGCCGCGGCGATGCCGGCGTCGACCGGGACGATGAGCCCGGTCGTGTGGGTCAGTTCCCCGCTGACCAGACAGAAGGCCGCATTGGCGACATCCTCGGGGAGCACCTCTCGTTTGAGCAGCGTCCGGCTGGCGTAGAAGCGGCCGAGCTCGCCCTCCGCCACCCCGTAGATCCTGGCTCGCTCCGCCCCCCAGCCACCCGCGAAGATCCCTGATCCCTGGACGACCGCATCGGGATTGACGCCGTTGACCCGGATGCCGTGCTCCCCCAGCTCGGCCGCCAGGAGCCGCACCTGGTGGGCCTGGCTCGCCTTGGCCGAGCCGTAGGCGAGGTTGTTGGGCCCGGCCACGACGGCGTTCTTGCTGACGATGTAGAGGATGTCCCCGCCGCGCCCCTGAGCGATCATGACCCTGGCGGCGTGCTTGGACACCAGGAACGACCCACGGGCCATCACCTCGTGCTGGCGGTCCCAGTCCTCCACCGTCGTCTCCAGCAACGCCTTGGAGATCGAGAGTCCGGCGCTGTTGACGACGATGTCGACGCCGCCGAACCGTGTGACCAGCCGGTCGATCGACGCCTGGACCGCCCGCTCGTCGCTCACGTCGGCCTTGAGGCCGATGGCGTGGTCGCCGGCTCCGAGCGCCTCGGAGACGCTGTTGGCCGCGTCGCCGTCGACGTCGGCGACAGCGACGACGGCGCCCTCGGAGCGCAGGCGCACGGCGATGGCGCGCCCGATCCCGGAGCCCGCGCCCGTCACCAACGCGACCTTGCCGGTGAGGGGCTTGGGCTTGGGACGCCGCTGAAGCTTGCGTTCCTCCAGCACCCAGTACTCGATGCGGAACTTCTCGGCTTCAGCGATCGGCGCGTAGCTGGAGAGGGCCTCGGCTCCCCGGATGGCGTTGACCGCGGCCACGTAGAACTCCCCGGCGACGCGCGCGGTCTGGCTGTCGCCGCCGAAGCTGAACATACCAACGCCCGGGACGAGGAAGATGGCGGGGTCGGCCCCCCGCATCGGCGGAGTCGTGTCGTCGGCGTAGCGCTCGTAGTAGGCGAGGTAGTCGGCCCGGTACTCCCGGTGCAGCTCCCGCAGGCGCGCGATCACGGCCTCAAGGGGCGTATCGGTGGGGAGGTCCAGCAGCAGCGGCCGCACCTTGGTGCGGATGAGATGGTCCGGGCAGGAGGTCCCGAGCCGCACCACCCGGGGCGCCGCCTGCCTGGCGATGAAGTCCAGCATGGGCTCGCTGTCGACCCAATGGCCGACCAGCGGCCGCTCGCTGGAGGCGAGCCCGCGCAGCACCGGCGCCAGGGCCGCCGCGCGGAGCTTCCGCTCGCGCTCTGGCAGGGGCCCGAACCCTTGGCGGAGATCTCCCAGCGGCTCCGGCCTGCCCTGGCCGCGGATGAACTCCTCGGCTCGTCGGATCAGGTCAAGGGAGTTGCGCTCGCACTCCTGGGAGGTCCGGCCCCAGGTGGTCAAGCCGTGGCCGCCGAGGACCACTCCCTTGAGGCCGGGGCGGGAGTCGTGGATGCGCTCAATCCGCAGCGCGAGCTCGAACCCTGGTCGCCGCCACGGGACCCAGGCAACCTCCTCCCCGAAGCACTGCTTGGTCAGCTCCTCGCCGTCGGCGGCGGCGGCCAGCGCGATGACGGCATCCGGGTGGAGGTGGTCGACGTGCGCAGCCCGCAGCAGCCCGTGCATCGAGGTGTCGATGCTGGGAGCGGCGCCACCCCGGCCGAAGCGGCAGAAGTCGAGCAGCTCGTGCATCTCGTCCTCCTGCTCCTCGCCCCGGTAGACCTCCTTGAGGCCCCGGAGCCGATCCACGACCAGGGCCGACAGCCCGTCGTCCGACAGTGTGGCGAGGTCCCCGCCGGACCCCTTGACCCACATCAGCTCCACGTCGTCACCGGAGGCGGGATCCTCCACCACAGCCTTGGCCGACGTGTTCCCGCCGCCGTAATTGGTGTTGCGACGATCGGAGCCGATGCTGTTCGAGCGCCGGATCAACTCGGCGACCACAGGGGCCTGGCCGGTGCCAGTCATGCGGAACGCTCCTCGCCGGAGTCCCGTGTCGGCGTGTGAAATAGATTGTCACATCTAACACAAGACCACGCGCCCCCGCAAGGACCGCTCCTTGTCTCCGGTGAGGGAAGACGGCGTCGGACCCATCGGCGGGCTACAGTGGGCCCGTCGCGCTTGTGTTGCATGGAGGTTGGCGTGCCGTACGGCTGCTTCCTCGTAGGCTACTCATCGAGGCCTTGATCGAGATGGCCGACCAGATCGCGCTGAATGGCGGGTTGCGCCGTGGCGTCGTGGGAGCGGCGTAATGTCGGTGCCGGGCCGGCGCCGACCCGCCCGCCAGCGGGGCGACGCTGGGCGGTTGCGGGGGCGACGTCGCGAATGTGACCTGCTGGACCAGCTCCTCGACCCGGTCCACGCCGGTGACAGCCGGGTCCTGGTGGTGCGCGGGGAGCCCGGGGTGGGCAAGACGGCGCTGCTTGACTACCTGGTCGAACACGCCTCGGGCTGCCGGGTGGCGAACGCGGCTGGGGTCGAGTCGGAGATGGAGCTGGTCTACGCCGGGCTGCACCAGCTGCTGACGCCGATGCTGGACCGCCTGGAACGGCTCCCGGCCCCACAGGCCGACGCGTTGCGGACGGCGTTCGGCGTGAGCCCGGGGCCGGTGCCGGACCGGTTCCTGGTCGGCCTGGCCACCCTCGGCCTGCTGACCGAGATGGCCGAGGAGCACCCGCTGATCTGCCTGGTCGACGACGCCCAGTGGCTGGACCAGGCCTCAGCCCAGGTCCTCGGGTTCGTGGCCCGCCGCCTGGCCGCGGAGTCGGTCGGCCTGGTCTTTGCGGCGCGGGTTCCGGGCGAGGAGCTGGCGGGGTTGCCGGAGCTGGTCGTCGAGGGCCTGCCGGAGGCCGACGCCCGCGCGCTGCTGGACGCGGTGCTGACCGGCCCGCTGGATCCACGGGTCCACGACAGGATCGTGGCCGAGGCCCGCGGCAACCCGCTGGCGCTGCTGGAGCTGCCCCGGGGGGTGACGCCGGCGGAGCTGGCGGGTGGGTTCGCCCTCCCCAGCGCGGTCCCCCTCTCGGAGAGCATAGAGGAGAGCTTCCGGCGGCGGCTGAACGCGCTTCCGGCCGACACCCGCGTGCTGGTGCAGCTGGCGGCGGCCGATCCGGTCGGCGACCCGGTGCTGGTCTGGCGGGCGGCCGAGCGGCTCGGCATCGCCACCCAGGCCGCCACGGCGGCGGCCGAGGCCGGCCTGGTGGAGTTCGGCGCCCGGGTACGGTTCCGGCATCCGCTGGTGCGGTCGGCGGCCTACCGGTCCGGGTCGGCAGAGGAGCGGCGGGAGGCGCACGGCGCCCTGGC
>DATENJ010000021.1:0-3657 GCA_035275125.1 Actinomycetes bacterium
CGGCCGACGGCAGCGGCGTCGGGGTCGTGGCCACCGGCACCGACAGCCGCGCCGCCAGGGCGTCGATGCGCCGGGTGGCGTCGGCGTAGGCGGCGTCCAGGTCGGTGGCCTGGTTGACGACCACGTTGGCCACCAGCACCAGCCGCTGGCCCAGGTGGTCGAAGACGACCACCGAGCGGGGGAAGACCAGCATCCCCTCGGGCAGCTGAAGGTCGTCGGTGGTCTGGTCGGGCAGCCGCTCCAGCTCCCGGACCAGGTCGTAGCCGAGGTAGCCGACGGCCCCGGCGAACAGCGGCGGCAGCCCGGGCAGGGACGGCGACCGCAGCCGCCGCAGGGCCTCGCGCAGCACCTCCAGCGGCGGCCCGTCGGACATCCCGGCCGGGGGCCGGCCGGTCCAGGAGGCCCGTCCGCCACGGATGGTCAGGGTGGCGAACGGGTCGGTGCCGATGAACGAGTAGCGACCCCAGCGCTCGCCATGCTCGACGCTCTCCAGCAGCACCGAGCCGTCCTGGTCGCCCAGCTTGCGGAACGCCCCCACCGGGGTCTCCAGGTCGCCGAGCAGCTCCCGCCACACCGGCACCACCGAATGCTCGGCGGCCAGCCGCCGGAACGCCTCGAACCCGGGCCGCTCCCCCGTCACGCCCCACCCCCGAGAGGATGGGCAAAGCAGGAGCGGCTGCCGGTGTGGCAGGCCGGCCCGACCTGCTCCACCCGGACCAGCAGGGTGTCGAGGTCGCAGTCGGCCGAGACGGAGCGGACGTGCTGGACGTGGCCGGAGGTGTCGCCCTTGCGCCAGTGCTCGCGGCGGGAACGGCTCCAGAACCAGGTGCGGCCGCTGGTCAGGGTGCGCCGGACGGCCTCGGCGTCCATCCAGGCGACCATCAGGACGGTCCCGTCCTGATCGTCCTGGACGACCGCCGGGATCAGGCCGGCGGCGTCGAAGCGGAGACCGGCCACAGCGTCGTCGATGTTGCTGGTTGAGAGCTCGGACATGGAGCCATGCTATCGCTACCGCCGGAACGGCCGATCTGCCATCGTGGGCGGGCGGACAACCGAGGGAGCCGTCAATGTCGACGCAGCCAGAGCAGGCGAAAACGGAGATCCTGCAGCAGATTGTCGAGACCATCAACGAGAAGGTGCCCGAGGACCGGCGCGAGCAGATCGAGGAGTTCGCCCGCCAGTACTACCAGCGCCTGGCCCCCGAAGACCTGGTCGAGCTGGACCCGGACGACCTGTACGGGGCCGTCCTGGCCCACTGGCGCCTGGCCCACCGCCGCCAGCCCGGCGAGGCCAAGGTCCGGGTCTACAGTCCCCGCTTCGAGGAGCACGGCTGGCGCTCCCGGCACTCGATCGTGGAGATCGTCACCGACGACATGCCGTTCCTGGTCGACTCGGTGGCCATGGAGCTGAACCGCAACGGCCTGGTCATCCACCTGCCCATCCATCCGGTGATCGCCGTGCGCCGCGACGAGGCCGGCGGGCTGGTCGAGGTGCTGCCGCCCGACGCCGAGGACGGCATCCGCGAGTCGTACCTGCATTTCGAGGTCGACCGCCAGAGCGAGCCCGAGGTGCTGGACCGGCTGCGGGCCGAGGTCGAGCGGATCCTGGCCGACGTCAAGGCCTCGGTCGAGGACTGGTCGGCCATGCGCGAGCAGGTCCGCTCGATCCTGGCCGAGCTGGAGGAGCGGCCGCCCCCGGTCGACGAGGCCGAGCTGGCCGAGGCCCGGGCGCTGCTGGAGTGGATCGAGGACCACCACTTCACGTTCCTGGGCTACCGGTCCTATGACCTGGTGCAGCAGGACGGTGCGGACATGCTGCGCCCGATCCCCGGCACCGGCCTCGGCATCCTGCGCCAGGGGCAGTCCAAGAGCGCCTCGGGCAGCTTCGCCAAGCTGCCGCCGGAGGCCAGGCGGCTGGCCCGCGAGCCGCACATCCTGGTCCTGACCAAGGCCAACTCCCACTCGACCGTGCACCGGCCGTCGTACCTGGACTACATCGGGGTCAAGCGCTTCGACGAGCAGGGCCAGGTCGTCGGCGAGCGCCGCTTCCTCGGCCTGTACACCTCGGCCGCCTACAACCGGAACCCGCGCGACATCCCGGTGCTGCGCCGCAAGGTGGCCAAGGTGCTGGAGCGGGTCGGCCTGCCCCGCTACAGCCACGACTGGAAGTCGCTGCTCAACATCCTGGAGACGTTCCCGCGCGACGAGCTGTTCCAGATCTCCGACGACCAGCTGTACGAGACGGCCATGGGCATCCTGCGGCTGGAGGAGCGGCGCCGGGTGCGGCTGTTCATGTGGCACGACGACTACGGCCGCTTCGTCTCCAGCCTGGTGTACGTGCCCCGCGACCGCTACACCACCACCGTGCGCCGGCGCATCGAGGTCGTCCTCCACGAGGCCTTCCCGGGGGCCAACTTCGACTTCCAGGTGTGGCTGTCGGAGTCGGTCCTGGCCCGGCTGCACTTCATCATCCGGGTGCCGCCGGGCGAGATGCCCAGCTACGACGCCAAGGAGCTGGAGGCCAAGCTGGCCAACGTCACCCGCTCCTGGAACGACGAGCTCCACACCCTGCTGCTGGAGCTGCACGGCGAGGAGGAGGGCAACACCCTGTACTCCTCCTACGGCGAGGCGTTCCCGCCCGCCTACGTTGACGACTTCCCGGCCCGCAACGCCGTCTACGACATCCAGCGCATGGAGGACCTGGCCGAGCGGGGCGGGCTCAACATGAACCTGTACCGGCCGCTGGAGGCGCCGCCGGGGACGCTGCGGTTCAAGCTGTTCTGGGCCGACCGGCCGCTGCCGCTGTCGGACGCGGTCCCGATGCTTGAGGACATGGGCGTCGAGGTGGTCGAGGAGCGGCCGTACGAGCTGCACCCGCCCAGCCAGGGCCCGGTCTGGATCCACGACTTCGGGGTCACCTACACCGGCGAGGGCGACGTCGACCTGAGCCGGGTCCGCGACGTCTTCCAGGACGCGTTCGCGGCCATCCTCCGCGGCGAGGCCGAGAGCGACGGCTTCAACCGGCTGGTGCTGCGGGCCCAGCTCACCTGGCGCCAGATCGTGGTCCTGCGCGCCTACTGCAAGTACCTGCGCCAGACCCGGCTGGCCTTCAGCCAGGAGTACATGGAGCAGGCCCTGGCCAGCAACCCGCAGATCGCCCGCTGGCTGGTGGAGCTGTTCGAGAGCCGCTTCGAGCCGACCCCGTCCGAGGGCTCCGAGGCCAGGGCCGAGCGGCTGCGGGAGCGGCTGGCCGACTCCATCGACCGGGTGGCCAACCTGGACGAGGACCGGATCCTGCGCAGCTTCCTCGGCATGGTCGAGGCCACCCTGCGGACCAACCACTTCCAGCGGGGCGAGGACGGCGAGCCCAAGCCGTACCTGTCGTTCAAGCTCGACCCGGCCCAGGTGCCGTCGCTGCCCAAGCCGCGGCCGATGTTCGAGGTGTTCGTCTACTCACCCCGCACCGAGGCTGTCCACCTGCGCGGCGGCAGGGTTGCTCGGGGCGGCATCCGCTGGTCGGACCGGCGCGAGGACTTCCGCACCGAGATCCTCGGCCTGATGAAGGCCCAGATGGTCAAGAACGCGGTGATCGTTCCTGTCGGTGCCAAGGGCGGATTCGTCCTGAAGCGGCTCCCCGCGAATGCCTCTCGCGAAGTGC
>DATENJ010000022.1:0-9435 GCA_035275125.1 Actinomycetes bacterium
TGACCACCCTGACGCCGTGGCCGACCGCCGACGCCAACGTCCGCGACCCGGTGGGGCGGTTCGGGGTGACCCACGTGCTGGCCAGCACCGGGCCGGGCGACCCGACAGCGGAGGTGGGCGGCCTCACCGCCAGCCAGACCCGCCCCCGGCTGGCCCGGATCCCGTGGGGGAACGGCGAGCTGTTCCTGTACGGCCCGCCGAGCGCCGTGGTGCCCGGGGTGTCGCCGGCTGCCGCGCCGATTGACTACGATCCCCGGGCAGAGTCGTCCGCCAGCCGTAGGTAGGTCCCCGATGCCCACTGACCCGTCCCAGCCCAAGGTCGTCGTGGTGATGCCGGCCTACAACGCCGCCCGGACGCTGGTCCGCACCTACCGGGACATCCCGCCGGGCGTGGTCGACCACGTCATCCTGGTCGACGACCTGTCCCGCGACGACACCGTGGCCGTGGCCGAGCTGCTGAACCTCCAGGTGGTCGTCCACCGCCAGAACCTCGGCTACGGCGGCAACCAGAAGACCTGCTACGACACCGCCCTGGCCGAGGGCGCCGACGTGGTCGTGATGCTCCACCCCGACTACCAGTACGACGCCACCCGAATCCCCGACCTGGTCGCCCCCATCCTGTCCGGCGACGCCGACATGGTCCTTGGCAGCCGCTTCCTCGGCGACCCCCTGGCCGGCGGCATGCCCCGCTGGAAGTACACCGCCAACCGGTTCCTCACCACCCTCCAGAACCACGCCTACGACCTGCGCCTCTCGGAGTACCACACCGGCTTCCGGGCCTACTCCCGCAAGCTCCTGGAGTCGATCGACTACCAGGCCAACTCCAACGACTTCGTCTTCGACCAGGAGCTGGTCGGCCAGGTCGTCCGAGCCGGCTTCCGCATCGCCGAGATCCCCGTCCCCACCCGCTACTTCGCCGAAGCCAGCTCGGTCAACTTCCGCCGCTCGGTCATCTACGGCCTCTCCACCCTCCGCACCCTCCTCCACCACCGCACCACCGACCACTAACCCCGCCGCCGCGAGCGTTGTCGGAGGGCGTTTCCATGACGGTCGTCGTTGGGGACCTGGCATTCGATAACGTCGTCTACGACGACGCCGCCGATGTCCTGTACCTCCACGTTGGAGACCCCGGCGCCGCGGTCGAGTTCGACGAGTCGCCGGAGGGCCACGCCCTACGCTATGACGCCGAGGGCCGCCTTGTCGGCATCACCATCGTGAATGCCAGGTGGCTGCTCGAACAGGACGAGCAGGTCACCATCACGCTGCCGACGCCGATCCAGGTCGACCGGAACGTGCCGGCGGCCGCCATCGCGCCGGGAGGATAAGGCCGCCGCTCCGGGCGGCGGTGAACGGCCGAGACGCGCCCGGGTTTGTGGCGCGTCTCGGGTGCTGGGCCCCTGGGGGCGGGTCAGGTCAGAAGCGCCAGGGGAGCGTGCACTCGCACGGGTCCGGGCGGTGCTGCTTCTGCTTCTTGGTCTTCTTGTGGTGCTTCTTGTGCTTCTTGGTGTGCTTCTTCTTGTCGTGGCCCTTGCCGGCGTGGTGGTCGACGGTGGGGGCGGCGCAGATGGACAGCGGGTTGGCGGTGCGGCCGATGTTGCCGGTCCAGGTGTTGGCGGGGCCGGTCGACTGGTCCCGGCAGTCGAACTGGCCGTTGTCGAGGGCGGTGTTGCCGGTGACCTTGCCGCCGGTGGTGGTGGGGGCGAAGTGGATGCCGAACATGGTGTTGTCGCGGGAGTGGTTGGCGAGCACCTGGTACTGGCCGTCGCCTGTGGCTGAGACCTCGATGCCGGCGAACCCGGTGTGCGCGACCTTGTTCTTGCGGACGACCACGTTCGTGGGCGCCGGACCGGCGCTGCCGTTCCCGCCGGTGTTGCTCAGGTCGATACCGTTGCCGCTGGCCGAGGTGATCTTGTTCTTCTGGACGATGATGTCGTCGTTACGGGCGCCGATGAAGATGGCCGAGGCCGGGCCTGGGAACTGCGTGTCGCCGACCCGGGCCTGGATCCAGTTCGACGTCAGCCGGACCCGGGTGCTGTTGAAGATGGTCGCGAACGACAGGTCGTCGACGCTCTTGTTGTGCTCGATCAGCAGGTCCCGCTGGCGAGGCTGGGTGCCCTCGTCGGCCAGGAAGATCGCGGCGCTGTTGTGGCGCTCGAACCGGTTCGACGTGATGAGGACCTGCCGGGCGCCCTCGTTCGAGTAGATGCCGAAGGCGCCGGTGGCGCCCTCGAACTCGTTGTTGGCGACGAAGCGGTTGCGGCAGACCAGCGTCGGGTGGCTCCCGCTGGCGCCGAGGTGGAGGCCGTGGCCGTTGTCCTGGAAGATCGTGTCGCGGATCAGGTACCCGGAGTGGGCCGGGCTGGTGTACATGCCGGGCGGGTTGTTCTGCGCGCCGGGGGCACCAAGGATCTTGAACCCGTCCCAGGTGACGTCGTCCGCCAGCAGCTGGACCAGCCCAGGAACCATCGTGCCGGCCACCCCGGCGACGACCGACTCGCGACCCCGGCCGTGCCTGGTGGCGTCGCGGCCGGCGTTGGCGCCGAGGAGGGTCAGGTCCGGCTCCTCGACCTTGACCGTCTCCCGGTAGGTGCCGGGGCAGACCCGGATGGTGTCGCTGGCGGTGTCGTTGGCGGCGGCGGCGTCGACGGCGCCCTGGATCGTGGCGAAGGGATCGCGGGTTCCGAGGCAGGACCGGCGGTGGTGCGGCTGGTTGTCGACGACCAGGACGCCGTCGTGATGGTGCCGGCCAGTGGCGCCAGCCGGGACCGTGTACAGGCCGACGGCGGCGACCACTGCGAACAACAGCACTGCTCCGCGTCGCTTCATGGACCGATGCCTCCAGGGTAAGGGCGACAGAACGCTCTCGGTCCTCGAACGTCTCGGACCGGACAAGCACCGCGACTATAACCGCTTGCTCAAGCCCGGTCATGAGTTAACCGACAACATGCGCACAGAAGGAGGAGATCACATTGCTAGCGACCCCACGCCTGACTGACGCCCGGATCCTGGTCGTGGACGACGAGCGGGTCAACGTCGTCCTCCTGGAGCGCATTCTCGAGCAGGACGGGTACCGCAACGTCAAGAGCCTCACCGACCCGTCCGAGGTCGTGGCGCTGTACGACCAGTTCGAGCCGGACCTGGTCCTGCTCGACCTGCACATGCCCAAGCTCGACGGCTTCGCGGTGATGAAGCTCCTGGAGGACCGGATCTCCAGCGACACCTTCCTGCCGATCCTGATCCTGACCGCCGACATCCGTCCCGAGATCAAGCGGCGGGCCCTGTCGGCCGGGGCCAAGGATTTCGTCACCAAGCCGTTCGACCGGACCGAGGTGCTGCTGCGGATCCAGAACCTGCTGGAGACGCGGTTCCTGCACCTGCGCATGCGCCACGACGCGGTCCCGGAGGGGCAGGCGACCTAACGTGGAACAGCAAATGTGGCGGCGGTACGGAGACGCCGCCTACACCCTGATGACCCTGGCCATCTTCGGCTTCGAGACGATCGCGCTCGGCGCCCTGAGCCTGTCGTTCCTGCTCGGCAGCGCCTCCGGCATCGCCTCGACCCCGGTCGAGGGCATCCTGCTCGGCATTGTCATCTCGACCGCCTCGGCCCTGGCCCTGCTCGGCCTGTACCTGCTGTCCTACCACTTCATCAGCAACATGCGGGACCGCTGGCAGGCCGACCAGCTCGACCAGTGGACCGAGTGGTGGGTCGGGCTCGCCCTCACCAATCCCGACGACCCGGGCGTCAACCCGAGCAACCGGCGGCGGCTGCCCCGGGTGGCCGTGCACTCGGTGCTCAGCCTCCTGGAAGCGGTCAAGGGCGAGGAGGGCGACCGGCTGAAGGAGGCCCTGGCCAGCCACGGCGTGGACAGCCTGTTCCTGCGCCGGGCCCGCTCCGGCCACCTCACGGCCAAGCTGGACGCGATCGAGAACCTGGGCAAGGCCCGCCTTCCCCAGGCCTTCGACCACCTGCTCGACCTGTTCCACCACGGCAAGCCGGTCGTCCGGCGGATGTCCGCAAGGGCCGCCGGCGTCACCCTCGCGGTGATGCCGGGCGAGCCGGGGCCGGACACCCCGCACGCCCGGTTCATCGACGCCATCAAGCACGCCGACCTCCAGCCCGGCGTGGTCCAGGAGTCGCTGCTGCTGCTTGAGACCCGGGCCGGCCCGATCCTGCGCGAGCTGCTGGCCGACCCCGACCTGTCCGACACCCTGCGCTGGGTCGCCCTCGAGACCATCGGGCGCCTCGGCCTGGCCGACATGGCCGACGAGGCCGCCGCGTCCGCCAACCACCCCGACCCCGAGCTGCGGGCGGCCACCTTCCGCTGCCTGCGCCGGCTCGGGTCGGTCCCCGAGACCGCCGAGACGCCGCTGCTGGACGCCGTCGACGACGAGGTCGACTTCGTCCGCGTCCAGGCCGCCCACGCGGCCGGGTTCCTCAGCGCCGAGGCCGCACTGCCCCGGCTCGAGCCCCACCTGGAGGACGCCTCCTGGTGGGTCCGCCGGGCCGCCGCGGCGTCGCTGGCGCGCCTGGGAGAGATCGGCGTCGCCACCGTCAGGCGGGCCGCCGAGTCGCACCCCGACAAGGCCGCCCGTGAGATGGCCGTGCAGATCCTGCTGGAAGCGGACGAGCTGACACCGGCCGCCGCCCGTCTCGCCACGGGAGTTGCCTAACCATGTGGAGAACCCTGCTCACCGGCTACCAGTACGTCCTACTGGTCTACTTCTCGAGCCTGAACATCCTCTACGCGCTGTTCTCGTGCATCGGGCTGCGCGCCATCGTGGTCGTCTTCGCCCGCGAGTTCTCCCAGGGGTCGCTGCGCGACCTGCTCGAGCGGGACGTCTACAAGCCGGTGTCCATCCTCGTGCCGGCCCATAACGAAGAGGTCAGCATCGTCGGCAGCGTCCAGTCCCTGCTCAACCTCCAGTTCCCGGAGTTCGAGATCGTGGTCGTCTCCGACGGCTCCGAGGACGAGACCATGGACCGGCTGATCGAGGCCTTCGCGCTGGCCGAGCTGCCCTGGGCGACCCGCCAGGACCTGCCGAGCGCGCACGTGCGCCGGACCTTCCGGTCGCTGACCCACCCCAACCTCATCGTGGTCGACAAGGAGGCCGGCGGCAAGGCCGACTCGCTCAACGCCGGCCTGAACATGGCCCGCTACCCGCTGTTCGCGGCCGTCGACGCCGACTCGCTGCTGGACGGCGAGGCGATCCTGCGGGCCAGCCGGCTGTTCGTCGAGGACGAGACGCTGATCGGGGTCGGCGGGACCATCCGGCCCCTCAACGCCTCCGTCGTCGAGGACGGCCGGGTCATCGAGGCCAAGATCCCCAAGCACTGGCTGGAGCGGTTCCAGATCCTCGAGTACGCGCGGGCGTTCTTCACCGGGCGGGCCGGCTGGAGCCACTTCAAGAGCCTACTCATCATCTCCGGCGCGTTCGGGCTGTTCCGGCGCACGGCCGTGCTCGAGGCCGGCGGCTTCCTGGTCGGGACCGTGGCCGAGGACATGGAGCTGGTCGTCCGCCTCCACAAGCACTTCCTCTCCGAAGGCAAGCCCTACAACATCCGCTTCACGCCCGACCCGATCTGCTGGAGCGAGGTCCCCTCCGACCTCGGCACCCTGCGCCGCCAGCGCAACCGCTGGCACCGGGGGCTGTGGGAGACGCTCTGGACCCACAAGGACATGCTGTTCAACCCGCGCTACGGCCGCCTGGGCCTGGTCGCGGTGCCGTACTTCTGGATCTTCGAGGCGCTGGCCCCGGTGATCGAGATCAGCGGCTACGTCCTGGTCGTGATCGGGATCTTCGCCGGGTTCGTGAGCCCGCGGTTCGCGATCCTGTTCGTGGTCCTGGCCGTCCTCTACGGGATGCTGGCCTCCCAGCTGGCCGCCGGCATCGAGACCTTCCTCTCGAACCGCTACCCGCGGCTGCGCGACCGGGCCATCCTGTTGCTGGCCGCCTTCCTCGAGTTCGTCGGCTACCGCCAGTTCCTGGCCATCGAGCGGACCATCGCCACCGTGCAGGTGCCGTTCAAGCGGGGCCAGTGGGGCAAGATGCACCGCAAGGGCATCCGCTCCAGCACCGAGGCGCCGGCCGCGGCCGACCTGGAGGAAGAGGAGCGAGCCCCGGCGGGCGTCTGACCCCGGCACGAGCAGGCGGGCCTCAACTTCCGGGGCCCGCCTGCCGATAGGTACCCGTTGGCCACCGGTTCCCAACGGGGAGGCAGTCGATGCGCAGGGCAACCGCCGTCCTGGTCCTGGCCGCCATGCTCGCGATCGGCGGCCCGGCCGCCGTGGCCACCGCCCACCAGCCGAGGCTCCAGTTCCGGAAGGTCCGCGTGCCCCCGGGTATGGCCGTCTACGAGTGGCACAACGCCGGCGACCTCTCCAGCGCCCAGGTCCAGCGGCGGCTGCGGTTCCTGCTGGCCAACGACTTCCACACCGTCTACCTGGAGATCGGCAACTACCTCGAGGCCGCCGAGCTGCCCGACACCGACCCCACCAGGCAGGCCCGGCTGTCGGCGGTCCGCGGCCAGATCAGGCGGTTCGTGGCCACCGCCGCCGGCTTCGGGCTGTCGGTGCAGGCCCTCGGGGGCGGGCCGACCTGGTTCGGGCCCGATCGCGGCTACCTCGGGCCCAAGCTGGTCGACCTGGTCGGCGACTACAACACCAGGGTGCGCTCCGGGGAACGGCTCAGGGGTGTCCACCTCGACCTGGAGCCGTACACCCTGCCGGGCTGGCTGGACGAGGAGCACGTCGAGGACAACCTCGTCGAGTACCTCACCACCATCGAGGACATCACCGAGGCCTACCGGGCCCAGCTGGACCGGTCGGCCAACCGCGGCCTCCGGCTCGGCTTCGCCGTCCCGTTCTGGCTGGACGCCCGCGGCGACGCCCCCGGCCCGGTCGACTTCGACGGCGCCACCAAGCCGGCCGTCCACCACATCATCGACCTGATCGCCGACCTCAAGGGCGCCTACCTGGTGGTGATGGCCTACCGGAACTTCACCCGGACCTCCGACGGGTCGATCGCCCACGCCCGCGACGAGTTCCGCTACGCGGCCATGATCGGGGCCCGGTCCGGGCTGGTCGTCGGGCAGCAGTACGGCCCGGCGCCGGGGGAGGAGCACATCAGCTTCCACGGCCAGCCCCGCTGGGTGTTCCGCCGGGCCGCGGCCGAGATCGCCCTCGCCTTCCGCCGCTACCCGCAGTTCCGTGGGCTGTCGGTCGACGACCTCGACGCCTTCATGGCCGCCAGCCCCTAGACGGGCAGCTCAAGACCCCCATCGGCGGTGCCGATCCTCTAGGCGTCTGCGCAAACCGACCAAGCCGAGGCGCAACCGCCGCCACCGGAGGTGATGGGGGCCATGCGTCCTCTGGACTTTGAGTCGCTGTTCCAGGCAGCACCCGGCTCGTACCTCGTGCTCGACCCTGATCTGGTGATCGTGGCCGTGAGCGACGCCTACCTACGCGACACCATGACCGTCCGCGAGCAGATCGTCGGCCGGGGGCTGTTCGAGGTCTTCCCCGACAACCCCGACGACCCCGAGGCGAACGGCGAGAGCAACCTGCGGGCGTCGCTGGACCGGGTCCGGCGCGACCACGTCCCCGACACGATGGCCCTCCAGCAGTACGACATCCGCCGTCCCGACGCCGACGGCGGCGGCTTCGAGGTCAGGTTCTGGAGCCCGGTCAACTCGCCCGTGCTGGAGCCGGACGGAACGCTCGCCTTCATCATCCACAGCGTCGAGGAGGTCACCGAGTCGGTGCGGGTGGCCAAGGAGCTGCGGGCGGCCAAGGACGAGGCCGACCGGGCCAACACGGCCAAGAGCGAGTACCTGTCGCGGATGAGCCACGAGCTGCGCACCCCGCTCAACGCCATCCTCGGGTTCGCGCAGCTGCTGGAGCTGGAGGAGCTGGGCGACGTCCAGCGTGAGAACCTGCATTTCATCCTGTCGGCCGCCCGGCACCTGCTGGCCCTGATCAACGAGGTGCTCGACATCGCGGCCATCGAGGCCGGCCGGCTGCCGCTGTCGCTGGAGCCGGTGGCGGTGGCCGACGTCGTCGCCGAGACCGTCAGCCTCATCCGGCCGCTGGCCGACCAGCATCAGGTGCTGCTGGTCAGCCCGCCCCAGAGCCCGGCCACCCACGTGATGGGGGACCGCCAGCGGCTCAAGCAGGTGCTGCTGAACCTGCTGTCCAACGCGGTCAAGTACAACCGCCAGGGCGGCACCGTCCAGATCGGCTTCGAGCCGGCCGCCGACGAGCGGCTACGGGTCCAGGTGATCGACAGCGGCCTTGGCATCCCCGACCACGCCCTCGACCAGCTGTTCGTGCCCTTCGAACGTCTCGGCAGCGAGGAGAGCGGGGTCGAGGGGGCCGGGCTGGGCCTGCCGTTGTCCAAGCGGCTGGCCGAGGCCATGGGCGGCACCCTGGAGATGTCCACCGTCCTTGGCGAGGGCAGCACCTTCTGGGTCGAGCTGCCGGTGGCCGAAGGGCCGGTGCAGCGGGCCGAACGCCAGCAGGAGCTCCCCGCCTCGGCCGCCCAGCCGGCGCCCGAGCCGGAGCCCGAGGCGGCCCTGACCGTCCTGTACATCGAGGACAACCTGTCCAACCTGCAGCTGGTCGAGCGGGTGCTCAGTCGCCGGCCGGGGGTCCGGCTGATCTCGGCCATGCGGCCCCAGCTCGGCCTCGAGCTGGCCGCCGAGCACGACCCCGACCTGATCCTGCTCGACCTGCACCTGCCCGACATGCCCGGCCAGGAGGTGCTGCGGCGGCTCCAGGCCGAGCCCCGCACCGCCAAGGTGCCGGTGGTCATCTTGAGCGCCGACGCCCGGCCCAGCCTGATCAAGGAGCTCCTCGGCCAGGGCGTCAAGGCGTTCATGACCAAGCCCCTCGACGTCAAGGAGCTGCTCGGGCTCCTCCAGACCGTCGCCACCGAACGCGACCAGACCCCGCGGCAGCGGGTCAACGCCTGAGGAACCCATGCCCAACCTGCGACCGCTCGAATACGTCAACGACGCCCTGTTCGTCGGCCTGGCCGGGGTCTGCTACCTCCAGTGGCGGCGCCACGGCGGGAGGGCCGCGGCCTGGCTCGCCCTGACCTTCGGGGTCCTGGCCAGCGTGGTCGTGGCCGGCCTGGCCATGTCGGCGACCACCCCCACCGGGTTGCTGGGCCAGCTGACGACCAAGCTGCTCCTGACGGCCGTGTTCCTGTTCCCGTACCTGCTGTTCCGCTTCACGGCCGCGCTCGACAGCCCGGCGCGGCGGACCGAGCTCGTGGCCAGCGCCCTGGCCGGCCTGATGCTGGCCTCGACCCTGGCCCTGCCCACCCTGCCCGGGCCTGGCGACCCCCAGCCGGGCTGGCTGCCCGCCTACCTTGGCGTGGTCGTGGCCCAGTGGACGACCACCTCGCTGATCGTGGCCGTCCGGCTGTGGC
>DATENJ010000023.1:0-9995 GCA_035275125.1 Actinomycetes bacterium
AGTTCGTGAAGCAGTTCGAGGACACCTTCAACGTGTCCGCCGCCGCCCCCGTGGCCGTGGCAGCCGGTCCGGCTGGCGCCGGCGCCGCGGCCGGCGAGGCCGAGGCGGCCGAGGAGCAGACCGAGTTCGACGTGGTCCTCACCGGCCCCGGCGAGAAGAAGATCCAGGTCATCAAGGAGGTCCGCGCCCTCACCAGCCTCGGCCTGAAGGAGGCCAAGGACCTGGTCGACTCGGCGCCCAAGCCCGTGCTCGAGCGCGTTCCCCGGGACCAGGCGGACAAGGCCAAGGCCCAGCTCGAGGCCGCCGGCGCCAGCGTGGAACTGAAGTAGCCGGGACACGTCACCTAGCGCGTTCCTGTCGCCCACTCTCCGTAGTTCCTCCTTGACACCATGGGGAGTGGGCGGCAAACTCGGTCGGACAAGACGAAGTGAGGTGCACACGCAGACCCTCAGTTCGAGGTTGACGCCGGTGTAGGAAAGCGCTACACTGCTCCTTCGCATGTCTTCGCGCGCCTTCGACCAGCCTACCCCGGGCTTTGGCGTGCCCAGCCGCCGCCGCACCACCCGCTTCCACACCTGCTTCCCGCGAAAGGGGAGGGACGCCTGTTGAGCGACCCGCGTACCTCGGCCTCCCTACGACTCTCCTTCGGCAAGATCCCCGAGATCCTTCCCATCCCCGATCTCATCGCCATCCAGCGCCAGTCCTTCGAGTGGCTGATCACCGACGGTCTCCGTGAGACCTTCGATGAGATCAGCCCCATCGAGGACTTCACCGGCCAGATGGCGCTCACGTTCGGGGAGCACCGTTTCGAGGAGCCCGAGCATTCTGTCGAGGAGTGCCGGGAGCGAGACAACACCTACTCCCGCAAGCTCCACGTCCAGGCCGAGTTCCAGAACCGCACCACCGGTGAGATCAAGTCCCAGTCGGTCTTCATGGGCGACTTCCCGGTCATGACCGACCAGGGCACCTTCATCATCAACGGCACCGAGCGCGTCGTGACCTCGCAGCTGGTCCGCTCGCCCGGCGTCATCTTCGAGCAGGAGCCCGACAAGACCCTCGACAAGCTGCTCACCTCCTGCCGGGTCATCCCGGCCAGAGGCGCGTGGCTTGAGTTCGACGTCGACAAGAAGGACACCGTCGGCGTCCGCCTCGACCGCAAGCGCCGCCTGCCCGTGACCGTGCTCCTGCGCGGCCTCGGCATGGGCGACGAGCAGATCCGCGAGCGGTTCGGCGAGTCCGAGACCATGATGGGCACGCTCGAGAAGGACCACACCAAGACCGAAGAGGACGCGCTGGTCGAGATCTACCGGCGCCTGCGCCCGGGCGAGCCGCCCAGCGCCGAGTCCGGCCGCCAGCTCCTGCACGGCCTCTTCTTCCAGCCCAAGCGCTACGACCTGGCCAAGGTCGGCCGCTACAAGATCAACAAGAAGCTGGGCCTGGAGAACGAGCAGCACAAGGCCCTGACCCTCACCACCGACGACGTCGTGGCCACGGTGGACTACCTGGTCCGGCTGCACGAGGGCGACCCCACGACCAGCACCGACGACCAGGACCACTTCGGCAACCGGCGTCTGCGCTCGGTCGGCGAGCTGATCCAGAACCAGGTCCGTATCGGTCTGTCGCGGATGGAGCGGGTCGTGCGCGAGCGCATGACCACCCAGGACGCCGAGGCGATCACCCCCCAGACGCTGATCAACATCCGTCCGGTGGTGGCCGCGATCAAGGAGTTCTTCGGCACCTCGCAGCTCAGCCAGTTCATGGACCAGACCAACCCGCTGGCCGCCCTGACCCACCGGCGGCGCCTGTCGGCGCTCGGCCCGGGCGGGCTGTCGCGTGAGCGGGCCGGGTTCGAGGTCCGCGACGTCCACCCGTCGCACTACGGCCGCATGTGCCCGATCGAGACGCCCGAGGGCCCGAACATCGGACTCATCGGCAACCTCTCGACCTATGCCCGGATCAACGAGTACGGCTTTGTGGAGACGCCCTACCGCAAGGTGGTCGGCGGCCGGGTCACCGCCCAGGTCGACTACCTGACCGCCGACGACGAGGACCTGCACGTGATCGCGCAGGCCAACGCGGCCGTCGACGCCGACGGCAACTTCGCCACCGACCGCGTCCTGGTCCGCCAGGGCAGCCGCTCGGCCGGCATCTCCAGCCAGCGCTCGGTCAGCCGGGCCGACTTCGGCACCGGCCAGGGCGCCGGCGTCACCGGCGAGGTGGCCAACGTGCCGCCCGACGAGGTCGACTACATGGACGTCAGCCCCCGGCAGATGGTGTCGGTGGCCACCGCCCTGATCCCGTTCCTGGAGCACGACGACGCCAACCGGGCCCTGATGGGCGCCAACATGCAGCGTCAGGCCGTGCCCCTGCTCCGCTCCGAGGCGCCGCTGGTCGGCACCGGCATGGAGCGGCGGGTGGCGGTCGACGCCGGCGGCGTGGTCGTCGCCGACACCCCGGGCACGGTCGAGGACGTCACCGCCGACCAGGTCACCGTCCGCCACGCCGACGGCTCGGCCAAGGTCTACCGGATGCGCAAGTTCGAGCGTTCGAACCAGGGCACCTGTATCAACCAGAAGCCGATCGTTGTCGAGGGCGCCAAGATCGCCGCCGGCGACGTGCTGGCCGACGGGCCCTGCACCGACACCGGCGAGCTGGCGCTCGGCAAGAACCTCCTGGTCGCGTTCATGCCCTGGGAGGGCCACAACTACGAGGACGCCATCATCCTCTCCGAGCGCCTGGTCAAGGACGACGTCCTGACCTCGATCCACATCGAGGAGCACGAGGTCGACGCCCGCGATACCAAGCTCGGGGCCGAGGAGATCACGAGGGACATCCCCAACGTCTCCGAGGACGTGCTCAAGGACCTGGACGAGCGGGGCATCATCCGCATCGGGGCCGAGGTCGACCCCGGCGACGTCCTGGTCGGCAAGGTCACGCCCAAGGGCGAGACCGAGCTGACCCCCGAGGAGCGCCTCCTGCGCGCGATCTTCGGGGAGAAGGCCCGTGAGGTCCGCGACACCTCTCTGAAGGTCCCCCACGGCGAGACCGGCAAGGTCATCGGCGTGCGGGTGTTCTCCCGCGAGGCCGGCGACGACCTCAACCCGGGCGTGAACCAGCTGGTCCGGGTCTACGTCGCCCAGAAGCGGAAGATCTCCGACGGCGACAAGCTGGCCGGCCGCCACGGCAACAAGGGCGTCATCTCCAAGATCCTCCCCGAGGAGGACATGCCCTTCCTGGCCGACGGCACCCCGATCGACGTCATCCTCAACCCGCTCGGCGTGCCGAGCCGGATGAACATCGGCCAGGTGCTGGAGACCCACCTCGGGTGGGTCGCCGCCCACGGCTGGTCGTTCGACACCCTGCCCGGCTGGGCCAAGGAGACCGGCTGGACCAAGGAGCAGGGCCGCCAGGACGTGACGCGTCCGCTCGGCACCCCGGTGTTCGACGGCGCCAACGAGGAGGCCATCGAGGACCTGCTCACGGCCACCCTCGGCACCTACGAGGACCCGGTCGACGGCGAGACCCACAAGCTGGTCGACGCCGAGGGCAAGGCGATGCTGTTCGACGGCCGCTCCGGCGAGCCGTACCCGACCCCGGTCACTGTCGGCTTCATCTACATCATGAAGCTGCTGCACCTGGTGGACGACAAGATCCACGCCCGCTCCACCGGCCCCTACTCGATGATCACCCAGCAGCCACTGGGCGGGAAGGCGCAGTTCGGTGGCCAGCGCTTCGGCGAGATGGAGGTCTGGGCCCTCGAGGCCTACGGCGCCGCCTACGCCCTGCAGGAGCTGCTCACTATCAAGTCCGACGACGTCCTGGGCCGCGTGAAGGTCTACGAGGCGATCGTCAAGGGCGAGAACATCCCCGAGCCCGGCATCCCTGAGTCCTTCAAGGTGCTGATCAAGGAGATGCAGTCGCTCTGCCTGAACGTCGAGGTGCTCTCGGCCGAAGGCCAGGAGATCGAGATGCGGGAGACCGACGAGGACGTGTTCCGAGCCGCCGAGGAGCTTGGGATCGACCTCTCGCGGCGTGAGCCTTCGTCGGTCGAGGAGGTTTAAGTGCTCGACGTCAACTACTTCGACGAGCTGCGGATCGGCCTGGCCACGGCCGAGCAGATCCGCATGTGGTCAAACGGCGAGGTCCGCAAGCCGGAGACGATCAACTACCGGACCCTCAAGCCCGAGAAGGACGGCCTGTTCTGCGAGAAGATCTTCGGGCCGACGCGGGACTGGGAGTGCTACTGCGGCAAGTACAAGCGCGTCCGCTTCAAGGGCATCATCTGTGAGCGCTGTGGCGTCGAGGTCACTCGGGCCAAGGTGCGGCGCGAGCGCATGGGCCACATCGAACTGGCCGCCCCCGTCACCCACATCTGGTACGTCAAGGGTGTGCCGAGCCGGCTCGGCTACCTGCTCGACATGGCCCCCAAGGACCTCGAGAAGATCATCTACTTCGCGGCCAACGTGGTGACCTGGGTCGACGACGACCGCCGTCACGACGACCTGCCCCGGGTCGAGACCGAGCTGGCGCACGAGCGCGAGCAGGTCGAGGTCGACAAGCAGAAGCGCGAAGAGGAGATCAAGGCCCAGCTGGAGGCCAACCTGGCCGAGCTGGAGGCCCAGGGGGCAAAGTCCGACCAGCGCCGCAAGGCCCGGAACGAGGCCGAGCGGGCGTTCAAGGACGTGCGCGAGAAGGCCGCGACCCGGGTCGAGATGCTCGAGCGCATCCTTGACGTGTTCAAGAACATGTCGCCCAAGCAGCTGCTGGCCGACGACCAGTACTACCGCGAGCTGCGTGACCGCTTCGGCGAGTACTTCTCGGCCGGCATGGGCGCCGACGCCATCAAGGACCTGCTGCTCCGCGAGGGGGTCGAGGAGGAGCAGGCCCGCCTGCGCGAGGTCATCGCCACCTCCAAGGGCCAGAAGCAGCAGCGGGCCATCAAGCGGCTGCGGGTCGTCTCGGCCTTCATCGGCCGGCGCAACTCGCCGCTCGGCATGGTGCTCGACTGCGTCCCGGTGATCCCGCCCGACCTGCGCCCGATGGTGCAGCTGGACGGCGGCCGGTTCGCCACCAGCGACCTGAACGACCTGTACCGGCGGGTCATCAACCGCAACAACCGCCTCAAGCGGCTGCTGGACCTTGGCGCGCCCGAGATCATCGTCAACAACGAGAAGCGCATGCTCCAGGAGGCCGTCGACGCGCTGTTCGACAACGGCCGCCGCGGCCGCCCGGTCACCGGGCCAGGCAACCGGCCCCTCAAGAGCCTGTCCGACATGCTCAAGGGCAAGCAGGGCCGCTTCCGCCAGAACCTGCTCGGCAAGCGGGTCGACTACTCGGGCCGCTCGGTCATCGTGGTCGGTCCCGAGCTGAAGCTGCACCAGTGCGGGCTGCCCAAGCAGATGGCCCTCGAGCTGTTCAAGCCGTTCGTGATGAAGCGGCTGGTCGACCTGTCGTACGCGCAGAACATCAAGTCGGCCAAGCGCATGGTCGAGCGTTCCCGGCCTCAGGTCTGGGACGTGCTCGAGGAGGTCATCCGCGAGCACCCGGTGCTGCTCAACCGGGCCCCGACCCTGCACCGCCTCGGCATCCAGGCCTTCGAGCCCGTGCTGGTCGAGGGCAAGGCCATCCAGATCCACCCGCTGGTCTGCAAGGCGTTCAACGCCGACTTCGACGGCGACCAGATGGCCGTGCACGTGCCCCTGTCGTCCGAGGCCCAGGCCGAGGCGCGGGTGCTGATGCTGTCGGTCAACAACATCCTGTCGCCGGCCAACGGCCGCCCGATCGCCATCCCGACCCACGAGATGGTCCTCGGCATCTACTTCCTGACCTACAAGGAAGAGGCCAAGCCGGAGACGGCCAAGTCCAAGAGCAAGGCCAAGAGCAACGGGGACGGGCCGCACCTGCCGATCTTCGGGTCGGTGGCCGAGGCCGTCATGGCCCACGACTTCAAGTCGATCGGCCTCCAGGACGCGATCGTCGTCCGGCTGCCCGAGGCCAAGGCCGCGGTGGCCGAGGACGGGGCGACCAAGGTCGAGACCACGGTCGGGCGCCTGCTGTTCAACGAGGCCCTGCCCGAGGACTTCCCCTACATCAACGAGACCCTGCAGAGCCGCGAGCTGACCAACCTCGTCTCGCGGGTCGCCGACCGCTACGACCAGACCGAGACCGCCGAGGTGCTGAACAAGCTCAAGACCCTCGGCTTCCACTGGGCGTCGCGGGCCGGGGTCACCGTGTCCATCCAGGACGTGCTCAAGCCGCCGCGCAAGCAGCAGATCCTCGACGAGTTCGAGAAGCGCGCCGAGAAGGTCGAGTCCCAGTTCCGTCGGGGCATCATCACCGACGACGAGCGCCGTCAGGAGCTCATCGAGATCTGGACCGAGGCCACCGAGCGGGTCCGCGAGGACATGGAGGACCGGTTCCGCCAGGAGCCGTTCAACCCCATCTACATGATGGCCACCTCGGGCGCCCGCGGGAACATGACCCAGGTCCGGCAGATCGCCGGGATGCGCGGGCTGGTCGCCAACCCCAAGGGCGACATCATCCCGCGGCCCATCAAGGCCAACTTCCGCGAGGGCCTTTCGGTGCTCGAGTACTTCATCTCGACCCACGGCGCCCGCAAGGGGCTGGCCGACACCGCCCTGCGCACGGCCGACTCCGGCTACCTGACCAGGCGACTGGTCGACGTGACCCAGGACGTGATCGTCCGCGAGAGCGACTGCGGCACCGAGCGCGGCATCCCGGTGACCATGGCCGTGCAGCGGCCGATCCCCGGCGGCAAGAAGGGCGAGTTCGAGTGGGTCCGGCCGCGTGCGGTCGAGAGCCAGGCCCTGTCCCGGATCCTGGCCGAGGACGTCATGGACCCGGCTGGCAAGGGCAAGCAGGTCCTGGCCGAGGCCGGCACCGAGATCGGCGAAGAGGTGATCGACCTGCTGGTCGAGCACGGCGTCGACGAGGTGCTGTGCCGCTCGGTGCTGACCTGTGACTCCAAGGTCGGGGTCTGCCAGATGTGCTACGGCCGCAGCCTGGCCAACAACCGGCTGGTCGACATCGGCGAGGCGGTCGGCATCATCGCCGCCCAGTCGATCGGCGAGCCCGGCACCCAGCTGACCATGCGGACCTTCCACACCGGCGGTATCGCCGGTGAGGACATCACCCACGGTCTGCCGCGGGTGCAGGAGCTGTTCGAGGCCCGCACCCCCAAGGGCATGACCCCCATCGCCGAGTTCTCCGGCCGGGTCGGGATCGAGCACGTCGAGAAGGGCGTGCAGGTCACCGTGACCTCGGACGAGGGCGAGGAGTGGGTGGCCATCGTGCCCCGGCGGGCCCGGCTCCGGGTCGAGGACGGCCAGGAGGTCGAGGTCGGTCAGCCGATCATCGACGGCATCCCCAACCCCAAGGAGATGCTGCGGGTGCTCGGGATCCGGGCCACCCAGCGGCACCTGGTCGAGCAGGTCCAGCAGGTCTACACCAGCCAGGGTGTGACCATCCACGACAAGCACATCGAGCTGATCGTCCGCCAGATGCTCAAGCGGGTGACCGTGCTCGAGGGCGGCGACACCGAGCTGCTCCCCGGCGAGCTGATCGAGCGGGCGACGTTCGAGCGGGCCAACCGGGAGGCGCTGGAGGCTGGCAACACGCCCGCCAACGGCCGTCCCGAGCTGCTCGGCATCACCAAGGCGTCGCTGGCCACCGAGTCGTGGCTGTCGGCGGCCTCCTTCCAGGAGACCACCAGGGTGCTGACCGAGGCGGCCATCGAGGGCAAGAGCGACTCGCTGATCGGCCTCAAGGAGAACGTCATCATCGGCAAGCTGATCCCGGCCGGAACCGGCATGGTGCGCTACCGCAGCGTCACCCCGGTCCTGACCGAGATCCCCGCGGCCGCCTACGGGGTCGACGCCTTCGGCGACGCCTACGAGACCTACAGCGACGACGTCTACTACGCGGAAGACGGCACCGCCTACCAGGTCCCGGTCGGCACCGAGGTCGGCACCGACCCCGACGGCAACGGCGAACTGGTCGACGTGGACGCCGGTTCCTACAGCACCGACGACTACCAGACGTTCGAGGACCAGCAGCAGCCCCAGCAGTAACCGCAACCCAGCAGTAAACCGCACCACCCACGAACGGCCCGGGCCCCAACAGGTCCGGGCCGTTCGTCGTTCCGGCGCCACTCAGTCGGGCGCCGATGCGGTTCGGGTGGCACGGTGGGTCGGGCGCCATTCGGGAACCTGGCCCGGTGGGTCGGGCCCCATTCAGGGACCGGGCACGGTGGGTCGGGCCTTGTGGCCCGTCTGTGAACCAGCGTGGTGCTCGATCCCGGCAGCGCGCTTCGGCTGGTCGGGGCCCTTTCACTCACCTAGCTCGGTGGCCTGAGCCGGTCGAGCCCCATTCACGTATCTGGATCGGTGGGGTGAGCTGGTGGGACCCGTGCACTCGCCTGGCTCCCAGAGGGCTAGATGAGCCCATCCGTGCCAATCACCATGGGGCAGAGAGGGAGCCGGTGTGTCCTCCCCTTGATGCTTACGACACCTCAACGAACCTAGCCGGCCACCAGCACCCACTGCCTGCGTGAAGACGCTGTCAGCTGGGCTGCCACAGCTCGATCCGATTACCCTCAGGATCGGTGACCCAGCCGAATCGACCGATACCCTCCATCTCCTGAGTCTCCTCGGCCACGTCCGCTCCCTTAGCGCGCAACTGCGCGAGCATCGCATCCAGGTCGCGGACACGGAAGTTGAGCATGGTCTGCTGGTCGCGGGAGCCGAAGTACTCGGTCTCGGACTCGAAGGTCGCGAACACGGTCACCCCGGCTTCTGGACGCCACAGGCCGTGTTCATCGGCGTCCAAGCCCAGGCAATCGCGATACCACGCACCCAGGGCCACGGGGTCGGTGGCCCGCATGAAGTACCCGCCAACTCCAAGCACACGTTCCATGTCGCTATCTTGCCAGGACCGCAGTCGCCCCGCTTCACACTCCGTCTCAATCGCGGGGAATCTCGTGAACCTGCTGGTGAGGGTGCAGGAAGTTGTCCCCAGATTGGGTGTTGGTGGTTGCCTTTGGGTGGTGGCTTGATAGGTTGCCGCTATGGACTCGAACACCCATTCGACTAGCCAGCCGGTCAGGCCAGCGGCCGTCCCGCCGGCCGGGCCGCCGGATGACCTGGCGTCGCTGGCGGCGGCCGTGGATGGGTTGGCCGCCGAGGACCTGGAGCGGCTGATCGACACCGTGCTGGCCGAACGGGTCCTGGCCCTGCGGCAACTGATCGACCGGCTGGAAGGCCACTGGCTCAAAGAGTTGGCTGCGGTGGATGGCCGCGGCGCCGCCGGGGCCGAGCACGACCAACAAGTCGGTTCCACCGCCGCCTGGCTACGAGGCCGGCTGCGGCTGGGCGCCGGTGCCGCCAGCAGTAGTGTGCGGACCGCCCGGGCCCTGTTCCGCGGCCCGCTGACCCAGACCGCGGCTGCCTTGACCGATGGGGCCATCTCGGTCGCCCATGCTCGGGTGCTGGCCCACGGCACCCAGGATCTCCCTGATCACCTGGCCAGCGAGGCTGAGCCGGTGCTGGTGGAGGCGGCGGGTCGGTTGGACCCGCCGCGGCTGCGGCGGGTCCTTGGGCATCTGCGGCTGGTCGCCGACCCCGACGGCGCCGAGCAGGCCAACGAGGTGCGGCATGGGCGGCGGGGCCTGTGGCTGACCCCGACCTTCGACGGGATGGTGGCCCTGGACGGGCTGCTGGAACCCGAAGCCGGCCAGACCCTGCTGGCCGCGCTGGAACCGCTGGCCCGCCCGGCCGACGCCCAGGACAACCGGAGCGGCAGCCAACGCACCGCCGACGCCCTGGCCGAGTTGGCCCGCCGCGCCCTTGAGGGTGGCCGGCTGCCCCGGACGGGTGGGGTCCGCCCGCAGTTGGCGGTGGTGGTGGATCTGGACAGCCTCCTTGGCCGCCCTGGTGGGGTGGGGGGTGAGGTCGGTGGGGCGGGACCGTTGGATCCCG
>DATENJ010000024.1:0-8684 GCA_035275125.1 Actinomycetes bacterium
CGTCGGTCCCGGTGACCGTCTGCGGCAACGCCGTCGGCGTCCTCGGCGACACCTCGGCCAGCTGCGCTCCCAGCCAGCCGGCCAGCCCGACCGGCGGCTCCGGCGGCACCGGTCCGACCGGCGCCTCGGCCGGCACGGGAAGCGCCACCGGCGACTCGATGCTGGACAGCCTGGCCTCCGGCAACCAGGTCGACGCCGGCATCGGCAGCATCTCCCCGTCGGTCCCGGTGACCGTGTGCGGCAACAGCGTCGGCGTCCTCGGCGACGCCTCCGCCAGCTGCGGGACCGGCCAGCCGGCCCCCTCGGCCGGCGGGTCGTCCGCCGGCGCATCGGGCTCCGCCCAGACCGGCGGCACCCTCGCCGGCAACCAGGCCGAGGTCAACCTCGACGACGTGTCGGCCACCGTCCCGGTGACCGTCTCCTGCAACAGCGTCGGCCTGCTCGGCGACGCCTCGTCCAGCTGCGGCGCCTCCACCAACCCCAGCCCCGACCCCGGCACCACCGGAACCGATACCGGGATCGACACCGGGATCGGGGTCGACATCGGGGTGAACACCGGGACCGACACCAGCACCGGGGGGATCATCGCGCCGCCGCCGGGGACCACGTCGGCGGGTGGGACCGACGGCGAGGGCCCAAGCTCGTCGACCGGGACCTCGGGGATCCCCGGGACCCTCGGGCTGACCCCGGGCTCGGGCGACGCTGACGGCTCCGCCACCAGCTTCGCTCCGCTGCGTCGTTCGGTCGCCGGCTCCGGCGCCCTGCCCTTCACCGGTGCCGCGAGCGACCTGCTCGCGCTCGTCGCGTTCGGGCTGCTGGTCGGCGGTGCTCTGGTCGTGCGGGCAACCCGGCCCGCCGCCGCAAGGGAAGGAGGTGACGACCGGTAGTCCCCGCCGAGACGGCCGGACAGCAAGCGCTGATGGTCACCGGCCGCTGATCGGCTACGACGCGTGGGTCGCACGGCGCGGGGCGTGCGGCCCACGCTCTACCCCCCGATCGAACGGGTGGCGAAGAACTCGCGGACGACCTCGACGACCCGGTCCTGCTGGGCGTCGGTCAGCTCCGGGTACAGGGGGAGTGACAGGCACTCGGCCGCCCAGGCCTCGGTGGCGGGCAGGTCGCCCAGGGTCAGGCCGAGGTGGCGCCAGGCCGGCTGGAGGTGCAGGGGGACGGGGTAGTGGACCCCAGCCCCGACCTCGGCGGCCCGGCAGGCCGCGAGCAGCTCGTCGCGGTGCCGGGTCCGGACCACATGGAGGTGGCGGGCGCTGTTCCGGCCCTCGATCCGGGGCGGCGGCACCAGGTCGCCGACCCCGGCCAGGGCCTCGTCGTAGCGGTCGGCCAGGCGTTCGCGGGCGGCGTTGCCGGCCTCCAGCCGGGCCAGCTTGACCCGGAGCACGGCCGCCTGGAGGGCGTCAAGGCGCTCGCCCCAGCCGACCTCGGCGTGCTCATACTTGGAGCTGCGGCCGTGGTCGCGGAGCCGGGCGACCCGGTCGGCCAGCTCGTCGTCGTCGGTGGTGACCGCGCCGGCGTCGCCGAAGGCGCCAAGGTTCTTGCCCGGGTAGAAGCTGAACGCGGCCAGCCGCCCGGCCCCGCCGGCCCGCCGGAGCCGGCCGTCGGCGGTGGTCAGGGTGGCCCCGTGGGCCTGGGCGGCGTCCTCGACGACGGGCACGCCGGCCTCGCCGGCCACGGCCAGGATCGCGGGCATGTCGACCGGCAGCCCGTACAGGTGGACGGGCAGGACCGCGGCCGTCCCCTCGACCGCACCGGCAAGGGCCTTGGGGTCCATGCCCCCGGTGGCCTCGTCGACGTCGACGAACCGGGGCCGGGCCCCGGCGTGGACGATCGCCTCGGCCGAGGCGGTGAAGGTGTGGGCCACGGTGGCCACCTCGTCCCCCGGCCCGACCCCGAGCGCGGCCAGGGCCAGGTGGATCGCGGCCGTTCCCGAGGCCACCCCGACCGCCCGGCGGGTCCCGCAGAAGCTGGCGAAGGCCGCCTCGAAGGCCACGACCTCCGGCCCGAGGATGAACCCGCCAGCCCCCACGATCCCGGCGACGGCCGCGTCCAGCTCGGCCCGCTGGGCCAGATAGGCAGCCCGCACGTCGACCAGGGGAACGGCGTCGGGCACCTCGGAGCTCCTCATGTCGGTCGGGCCGGACGGGCGTCACCGCTGCGCGCCCGCCAGCATGGTGGCACCACCGGCCACCACCGCTCAATCGCCGGCGGACCGGAGCCGGCCGGCCGGCCCCACCCGCGGGCGGCGGCCGGCGTCGCCGCAGGTCAGGGCGAGACGGCCGCGCCGCTACCCCGGATTTTGGGAGTCGAAACTCGGTAGTTGTTGTGTCCGGACAAGTTTGTCCCGGGCCGGATGGGCTTGCTAGGTTTCGCGCTGTCGAACGGCTGTACGCAGATGAGGGGGCTCGTGTCGTGACCCGTCGACTTGCCTTGGTCCTCACGCTCGTGGTGGGCCTGTTCGGGACTGTGATCGCCAACGCCACCGCCGACGTCCAGGCCGAGGTCGGCCTCGAGATCCGTCTTCCCCTGCCCGCCCTGCCGCTCGGCCCCGGCCCGCTGTACCCGCTGGACGCCTACGGGCCCCGGGCCGACGACAACGCCGTGCTGCGCTGGAGCGAGCAGTCCCTTGCCGCCATCCGGGCCCTCAAGACCGGCCCCACCATCAACGCCCGCGCCCTGGCCATCGTGCACACGGCCATGTACGACGCCTGGGCGGCCTACGACCCGGTCGCGGTCGGGACCCGCCTCGGCGGGTCGCTGCGCCGCCCGGCGGCCGAGCGCAACGACGCCTACAAGAGCCAGGCCGTCAGCTTCGCCGCCTACCGGGCCCTGCTCAACCTGTTCCCGGCCCGCTCGTCCGACTTCCGCGGGCTGATAACGGCGATGGGCTACGACCCCGACGACGCCTCGACCGACCCGGCGTCGCCGACCGGGGTCGGCAACCAGGCCGCCGCGGCCGTGCTCGCCTTCCGGGCGACCGACGGGTCCAACCAGGCGAACGGGTACGCCGACACCATCGGCTACGTCCCGGTCAACACCCCCGACCAGGTCAACGACCCGTTCCGCTGGCAGCCGCTGCGCCACCCCGACGGCAACGGCGGCACCGTCGTCCAGAAGTACCTGACCCCGCAGTGGGGCAACGTCACCCCGTTCGCGCTCACCTCCCCCAACCAGTTCCTGCCGCCCGGCCCGACCCAGCGGACCCTGCTGCAGCTGGACGAGGAGGTCACCGACACCCTGACCATGAGCGCGACCCTCACCGACCTGACCAAGACCCGGGCCGAGTACTGGGCCGACGGCCCTCACAGCGAGACCCCGCCTGGGCACTGGCTGCTGTTCGCCGGGGCCGCCTGCCGGGCCAGGGGCTACAACCTCGACCAGAGCGCCAAGCTGACCTTCGTCCTGGCCAACGCCGAGCTCGACGCCAGCATCACCGCCTGGAACGCCAAGCTCCGTTGGGACTACGTGCGGCCGATCACGGCCGTCCGGGTCCGCATGAAGGGCAAGCTGGTGCTCGCCTGGGCCGGCCCCTACAAGGGGACCCGCCTGATCAGGGGCGAGACATGGACCCCCTACCAGGCGGCCACCTTCCCGACCCCGCCGTTCCCCGAGTACGTGTCCGGCCACTCCACCTTCAGCGGCGCCGGGGCCAGGGTCCTGCAGCAGTTCACCGGCAGCGACCTGTTCGGGGCCAGGGTGACGGTCCGGCCCGGGACTTCCTTTGTCGAGCCGGGGGCGACGCCGCTGCTGCCGACCGTCCTCATCTGGCCCACCTTCACCGCGGCCAGGGACGAGGCCGGCATGTCGCGGCGCTTCGGCGGCATCCACTTCCCCGACGCCGACAACCACGGGCGCACCCTTGGCGCCTCGGTCGGCCAGGCGGCCTGGACCAAGGCCCAGACCTACTTCACCGGCACGGCGGGCGGATAGCCCCCCCTCCCGTCCGCCTGGCGGCTGCCGCGCGGTCCGCTCACCCTCGAAGGAAGCGGCCGCGCGGCAACCCGCCGTCAACCGCTCAGACGGTGATGACGAGCTTTCCTCGGGCGTGCCCCTGGCCCAGGTACCGGAGCGCGTGCGCGGTGTCGCTGAGCGCGTAGGTCCGTTCCACGACCGAGGTCACCGTGCCGGCCTTGAGCAGCTCCTGAAGGGCCACCAGGTCCTCGTAGCGCACCTTGGAGATGAAGAACAGCACCTTCTGACTGTCCCGGAGTGACGCCACGCGCACCATGCCGATGTGGTCAAGCGGCCCCAGCAGGCGGTTGCCCTTGGGGGCGCCGACCAGGACCAGAGTCGCCAGCGGGTGGAGGACGCGCCGGCAGGCTGCCCAGGACCTGCTCCCGGCGACATCCAGCAGCAGGTCGTAGCGCCGAGTGGTCCGGGTGAAGTCCTGCTTGGTGTAGTCGACGACCTGGTCGGCGCCGAGCGAGCCGACCAGGTCGAGGTGCCTGGTGCTGCACACGGCGGTCACCTCGGCACCGAACGCCTTGGCGATCTGGACGGCGAACGTGCCGACGCCTCCCGACGCCCCGTTGATCAGCACCCGCTGCCCTGACCGGATCCGGCCCTTGTCGCGAAGCCCCTGCAGGGCGGTGAGCCCGGCCACCGGCACCGCCGCGGCCTGCTCGAACGACACGTTGGCCGGCTTCAGCACCAGCGCGTCCTCGGGAACGGCCACGTACTCGGCCAAGGTCCCGGTGCCCGCGCCGAACACCTCGTCGCCTGGCTTGAGGCGGGCGACCTTCTCGCCGGCGGCCTCGACCACACCCGCCAGGTCGACGCCCAGCCTGGCCTTCGGCCTGCGAAGGCCCATCTGCGGGCGGGCGGCCCAGGGCGTTCCCGTCATGGCGTACCAGTCCGACGGGTTCACCGACGCCGCATGGACCCGGACCACCACCTCGCCGGCGCCGGGCTCCGGCCGGTCGATCTCCCGGAGCTCCAGCACCTCCGGCGAGCCGAACCTGTCCTGGACGACCGCCTTCATCACGTGCTCACCAGCGGACGTACTGGGCCATGTTGGGATGGTCGAAGATCATCGTCTCCTGCATGGTGAGCTCGCGGCCCTTGCCAGCCTCGACGGCCCGCCGGTACATGGCCAGGGCGATGGCCACGTCGACGAACGCCAGCCCGACGGCGTTGAAGTAGACGCGCTCGTCGTCGGACTCGCGGCCCGGCTTGGCGCCGGCCACGACCTCGTCCAGGTTGCCGTGGATGTCGGCGTCGGTGAGCTCGCCGTCCTTGTACATCCGGCTCAGGGTCTGGGTGCGGTGCTTCACCGTCTCCCAGTCGTCGCACACGATCTTCTGGCACTGGCGGGCCACCGCGTACTCGTCCTCCCAGCCGCCGACGTGGCTGTAGAAGGAGCCGGGCTTCATCCAGGCGGCCTTGAGCAGCGGCGCCTGGGCGCTGGTCGCGGTGACCAGGATGTCGGCGCCCTCCATGGCCCGGGCGCCGTCGGTCCCGGCCGCCACCAGCTCCATGTCGGGGACCAGCGGGGCGAGCTCGTGGACGAACTGCTCCTCCTCCTCGGCCGTCTTGGCCGAGACCCTGGCCTCGGCCAGGGTCGGGCAGGCCGTCTTCATGGCCAGCAGGTGCATCTTGGCCTGCTCGCCGCTGCCGATGAAGCCGATCACCCGGGCGTCAGCGGGCGCGAAATGCTTGGCCGCGAGCGCTCCCATGGCCCCGACCCGGATGTTGGAGGCCAGCGTCCCCTCGAGCACCGCGATCGGGAACCCCTTCTCGATCTCGGAGAGGATGAACAGCGCGGTCAGGTTCTGGAGGCCGAACCTGGGCACGTTGGGCGGGAAGACCGACACCCATTTCATGCCGCAGACCTTCTCCGGCAGGAGGGTCGCCGGGAGGCAGTTGATCCGCTCCTGGGTCTCCTGGTTGAAGATCTGCACGATCTTCTCGGGGAACATCACGTCGCCGTTGCGGTGGGCCAGCAGGGCCGACTCGGCCGCCCCGATGGCCAGCCGGAAGTCGAGGCAGCCGGCCTCGAGGAGATCTTCCTGGGACAGGTAGGTGAAGCGGATCGCGTGCTCGGCCTGGGCCATGTCCTCACTCCTCCAGGAAGGCGACCGCGCGGCAGAACGCGGCCTCTCCGCCGACGAACTTCCAGGGGAAGCAGCCGAACTGGATGCGCCGGTCGAGCACCTCGTCGATCTGACCGCCCAGGTTCTCGATGTGGATCACGTCGTGGGGGAACAGCAGGGTGTGCATGATCTGAAGATCTTGCCTGGGGAACAGCTCGTCAAGCGACCGGCCGAGGGCGGCCTCGGCGTCCTCGGCCTCGTCGGGCCGGATCTTGCGGATGACGGTGTTCATCGGGTGGTCGGCGCTGCCGGCGTCGACGGCCAGCCAGCGCACCCCCCGGTCCAGCACCCACTCGGCGAACTCCCGCGTCGGCCCGGGATGGCGGACGAAGTAGCGGGTCTCGTCCACCTGACCGCGGTCGACCCAGTTCTCGTTGTAGAAGCGGTGGTAGCCGGTGTGGATGATCAGGATGTCGTCCCGCTCGACCCGGAGCCCGGTCTCCCGCTCCCAGCGCTCGAAATGCTCGGGGCCGTACAGCTGGTAGTCGCCGATCCCCATCCGCTCCAGGTCGACCACCACCGCCGACCCGACCAGCCAGGGCAGCGGCAGCTCCCCGATGGTCCTGCCCGCCGACCAGAAGTGCACCGGCCCGTCCAGGTGCGTGCCCACATGCAGGGTCGAGGTGATCTCCTGCCCGCCCACCTTGTCGAACGCCAGCCGCTTGACCCACTTGATCGAGGGCCCGTCATAGCTGGCGAACGCCGGCGTGTGCATGCTGAAGTCCTGCGACAGGTCAAGCACCCGCATCGACTCGAGCCCCACAGCACGTCTCCCTTCGTCGGTCGCCGTCAGCGCCAGGCGCGCCGGGCGGCCTAGACCATCGCACCCGATCCGCCCAAGCACCAACCGTGGCGGACCGTTATGTATCTAGACAGTTACGTACCAAGTCGGGTACATTCAAGCCATGGATGCGGTGTTGCATGCCTTGGCGGACGGAAGCCGGCGGACGGTGCTGGAAGCCTTGCGGGAGGGCGAGGCCACGGTGAGCGAGTTGGCGGCCCTGCTGCCGATCGCTCGCCCTGGCGTCTCCCGGCACCTGCGGGTGCTGCGCGAGGCGGGGCTGGTCGAGTTGCGCCAGCAGGCCCAGTGGCGGGTGTACCGCCTGCGGCCTGGGCCGCTGGCCGAGGTCGACGAATGGCTGGCGCGCTACCGGGCGCTGTGGGAGCAGCGACTGGATGCACTGCACACCGAGGTGGCCCGAGGGAAGCGACAGCGAAGGAGCAGCACATGACGCCGCAACGCACGGGAACCGGCACCCTCGTGGGTTCGCTGCGGGCGGTGGGCGGCAAGGCGGTCGTCCGCATGGAGGACGCCTTCGGCACCGACGCCGAGGACCTGTGGTCGGCGGTGACCGATCCCCGGCGGCTGGCCCGCTGGGTCGCGCAGGTCAGCGGCGACCTGCGGCTGGGCGGCGAGTTCCGGGCCGCCTTCACCAGCGGCTGGGAAGGTCCCGGGCGGGTCGACGTGTGCGAGCCCCCGCGACGGCTCGTGGTGACGATGTCTCCCGGGCAGGACGACCAGACCGTTATCGAGGTCGAGCTGGTCCCCGATGGCGACCAGACCCGTCTGGTGCTGGAGGAGCGTGGGCTGCCCCTGAACGAGGCGGCCTCGCACGGTGCCGGATGGCAGGCCCACGTCGAGGATCTCGCCGCGCACCTGGCCGGCCGCCCGCCCGCGGACTGGCAGTCCCGCTGGACCGCACTGACCCCGACGTATCGCGGCCAGCGGGACCGTCTCGGCTGACCCGCGGCTACACCTTGACGATCTGGATCAGGTTGCCGCAGGTGTCGTCGAACACCGCCGTGGTCACCCCGCCCATCTCGAGCGGCTCCTGGGTGAACCGGACGCCGAGGCCGCTGAGCCGCTGGAACTCGGCCTGCACGTCGTCCACGGCGAACGAGGTGACCGGGATCCCGTCGGCCGCCAGCGCCGCCTTGAAGGGCTTGGCGGCCGGGTGGCCGTCAGGCTCCAGGAGCAGCTCCGGGCCCTGGGGGGCATCGGGAGCGACGACGGTGAGCCAGCGCGCACCGCCTCCGACGGGGATGTCGGTCTTCTTCACGAACCCGAGCGCGTCGGTGTAGAACGCCAGCGCCTTCTCCTGGTCGTCAACCAGTACCGACGTCACGTAGATCCTCATGTGCTCTCCCTCCCGCGGGTTGGTCGCCACCGCTCGAGGATCGTCTCCAGCGGGGTGGTGTCGAGGTGGTGGAACTTGTACCGGCCTTCCCTCCTGGTCCTGAGCAGGCCCGCCGACTCCAGGACGTCGAGGTGCTGGGAGATCGCCTGTCGCGACGAGCCCAGTCCGTGCTTGACCGCGAGCCGGGAGCAGAGCTCGAACAGGGTCTGCCCGTCCCGGTCGCTGAGCTCGTCGAGGATCGCTCTCCTGGTCGGGTCGGCGAGCGCCTTGTACACGTCGGTCACGGCGCCAGTATAGGCAAGTAGCTACTTGCCTATCAACCTCGGTCAGGGAACGGCCAGATCGCCGTCGGCCCCAGCGAGCAGGCAGGCGGCGGCGATCCCGGCCGCGTAGGCCCGGCCGCTGCCGTGCCCCAGGCGCCGCAGCCGCGCCAGGGCCGCCG
>DATENJ010000025.1:0-2990 GCA_035275125.1 Actinomycetes bacterium
CAGGGCGAAGGCGAACGGCTGCGACATGGTGGTCGAGTCGCGGGTCCCGGGCCGGCCCAGCTCCAGCGGCATCAGCTCGGCCGCCAGAACGAGGGCGGCCAGCAGGAGCACCGGCTCCGGGTCGCGGCCGGCCACCCGGGCGGCGGCGGGCGCGGCCAGCACCAGCAGGGTGAGCCCGGCGATGCTGACGGTGGTGGTGTAGGCGCTGACGCGCCGTCTGGCGGCCGCCCTTGCCGCCCTCAGCTCCATTTGCGTGGAGCGCCCAGCGCGGCCGCCGGACCGGCGAGCGCCAGGAGCAGCTCGCCCAGTCGAGCCAGGCGCTGCACCAGCTTCACGAACGACCCCCCCCTCCTTCGACCGCCAGTATACCCAAACCCTACGAACCTTCCATTCCTAACGAACAACCTATGTCGATCGACGGCAACGCAACCAGGTTCGCTACCCTGCTGAGCGTCCACCGACGACAAGGAGCAGCCAGGCCGTGGCCCGAACTCTGCTGGCCGTGCACGCCCACCCCGACGACGAGTCCTCCAAGGGCGCCGCCACCATGGCCCGCTACGCCGACGAGGGCGTGCGGGTGGTGGTCGTCACCTGCACCGGCGGCGAGGCCGGTGAGATCCTCAACCCGGCCATGGACAGGCCCGGGGTGCTGGAGCGGATGCCCGAGCTGCGCCGCCAGGAGCTGGCCAAGGCGCTGGAGATCATCGGCGTCACCGCCCACCACTGGCTCGGCTACCGCGACTCGGGCATGGCCGAGTCCGACACCAACGGCCACCCGGACGCCTTCGCCAACGCCGACCTCGACGAGGCCACCGGGCGGCTGGTCGCCCTCATCAGGGCCGAGCGGCCCCAGGTGGTGCTGACCTACGACGAGCGCGGCGGCTACCCGCACCCCGACCACATCCGGACCCACGAGGTCTCGGTGGCCGCCTTCGAGGCCGCCGGCGACCCCGGCCGCTACCCCGAGGCCGGGCCGCCCTTCCAGCCGCTCAAGCTCTACTACCACGCCACCTTCAGCCGGGAGCGGATGGAGCTGATCCACCAGGGGGCGGTCGCCCGCGGGATCGAGAGCCCGTTCGCCGAGTGGCTGGCCCGCTGGGACGAGGAGGAGGACGGCTTCCCCGACCCGGTCGTCACCGCCCAGGTCGACGTGGCCGCCTGGCTGGGCCGGCGGCGCGACGCCCTGATCGCCCACGCCACCCAGATCGACCCCAACAGCTTCTGGTTCGCCGTCCCCGACGAGGTCGTGGCCGAGGTGTACCCCTGGGAGGACTACGCCCTGGCCCGGTCGCTGGTGCCGGTCCCAGAGCGCGAGACCGACCTGTTCGAGGGGATCGACCCGGACGGCAACCCGATCCGCTAGCGCCGCCCAGCGGCTATGCTTCCCGGCATGGAGGTCTACGACTCGATCCTCGAGGTGGTCGGCGGCACTCCGCTGGTCCGGTTGTCGCGGCTCGGCCGGGGCCTGGCTCCGACCCTGCTGGCCAAGGTCGAGTACCTGAACCCGGGCGGCTCGGTCAAGGACCGCATCGGGCTGGCCATGGTCGAGCGGGCCGAGCGGGCCGGCCAGCTCAAGCCGGGCGGCACGATCGTGGAGCCGACCAGCGGCAACACCGGGGCCGGGCTGGCCATCGTCGCCGCCCTCAAGGGCTACCGCTGCGTGTTCGTGATGCCCGACAAGATGAGCCAGGAGAAGATCGACCTGCTCCGGGGGTACGGCGCCGAGGTCGTGATCGCCCCGACGGCGGTGCCTCCCGACTCGCCCGAGTCCTACTACTCGGTGGCCAACCGGCTCACCGAGGAGATCCCCGGGGCCTTTCAGCCGAACCAGTACGCCAACCCGGCCAACCCCGAGGCCCACTACGCCACCACCGGCCCCGAGCTGTGGGACCAGACGGACGGGGAGATCGACGTGTTCGTGGCCGGGGTCGGCACCGGCGGCACCATCAGCGGGGCCGGCCGCTACCTCAAGGAGCGCAAGCCCGGCCTCGTGGTCGTCGGGGCCGACCCCGAGGGCTCGATCTACACCTCCGACGACGTCCACCCCTACCTGCTCGAGGGGGTTGGCGAGGACTTCTGGCCCGAGACCTTCGACCGCTCGGTGGTCGACCGGTACGTGACCGTCCCCGACCGGGACTCGTTCCTGATGAGCCGCCGCCTGGCCCGCGAGGAGGGGCTGCTGGTCGGCGGGTCGTGCGGGCTGGCCATGGTCGCGGCGGTCGAGGTGGCCAAGGAGTACGGCCGTGACACCACCATCGTGGCCCTGCTGCCCGACTCCGGCCGCGGCTACCTGTCCAAGGTCTACAACGACGACTGGATGCGCGACCACGGGTTCCTGGCCCGCCGGGGCGCGGCCACCGTGGTCGACGTGCTCGGCGGCAAGGCCCACCACGACACCCCGCCGCTGGTCACCGTCGCCTCCCACGAGCGGGTCAAGGAGGCGATCGACCGCCTCCACGCCTACTCGGTCAGTCAGCTCCCGGTGGTCCACGGCGAGGACCCGGCCGACCTCTCCAGCGTGGTCGGCTCCATCCAGGAGGGCACCCTGCTGGAGCGCCTGTTCCGCAAGCCCGAGGTCCTCGACGCCCAGGTCGTCGACGTCATGGACCCCCCGTTCCCCACCATCGAGCAGCACGAGCAGGCCGAGGCCGCCTTCGAGCTCCTCTCCAAGGGCCGCTCCACCGCCGTCCTGGTCACCGACCGCGGCCACGCCGTCGGCGTCATGACCCGCTCCGACCTCCTCGACCACCTGGCCACGAGGAGGATGGCGTGAGCTTCGAGGGGATGGACTTCGAGACAAGGGCGGTGCACGTCGGCTCCGAGCCCGACTCGGCGACCGGGGCGGTGATCGCGCCGATCTACCAGACCTCGACCTTCGCGCAGGAGGCGGTGGGGCGGCACAAGGGGTACGAGTACGCGCGGACCGGGAACCCGACCCGGGCGAACCTGGAGGCGTGCCTCGCCTCGCTGGAGGGGGTGGGAGCGGGGGA
>DATENJ010000026.1:0-4178 GCA_035275125.1 Actinomycetes bacterium
AGGGGGGTGCGCGCCTCGACCAGCCAGCCGGCTGGGCGGGGCTGCCACCCGTGCCGCTGCAAGCCGTTGCTGGTGATCAAGGAGGTCGGTGCCGAGGTGTAGGCGCTGACCTGGATCGGCTGGAGGGTCGGGGATGCCTCAGGGCTGGACACGTTGGCGAAGCGCAGCTCGCCGGTCTGGCCGGTGAGCACCTCGGCGCGTGGTTCGACGGTCGCCGGGTCAAGGCCGAGGCGGCCCAGCAGCTCCGGGGTGGCGACGTAGAGGACGCCGATGTCGCGGACGGTGCTGGCGCCGACCGGCCGGCCGAGCACGACGGCGGGCCGGAGGACCTGGCCGTTGCGGCCTTCCCTGTCGGCCGGGTTCACGGCCACCTGGAGAGCGACGACGGCCGGTCGGTCGAGGGCGGAGGCGAACTGGTCGACCTCGGATCCTAGGCGCGCGAGCTCGGCCGGGGGCGGCTCCGGGACGAGCGGTTCGGCGTCGCCGATCCGGAACAGCAGCTGCCGGTCGGACAGGTTGCCCTCGCCGGCGGTGTGCTCGGCGGCGGAGGCGGCGATCACGATCGCGATCGGGATGGCCAGGCCGAGGCTGATCGCGGCCAGGGCGGCTCCGGAACGGGCCTGGTGGCGGGCCAGGTCACGGAGGGCTAGGCGGACGCCGACGGGCGACCTGCCGGCGGCGGCGGCCGCGGCCCGGATGGCCAGCGGGCTGCCGAGCGGGATCGCCAGCACGATGGCCATGGTGCCGGCGATCACCAGCAAGGGGTTGGCCTGGTCGTGGACCGCGTCGATGCCCACGGTCAGGCTGGCGACGCCGATCACCAGGAGGAGGCCGGCCGCCAGTGCCGAGCGGTGCGCCGGCTTGGGCCGGGGCGGCCGGGCCGACAGGGCGACGGTGATCGGGATGCGGGCGACGGTCCGGGCCGGCCACCACGCCGCCGCTGTCGCGGTGACCACCGACAGCACCATGGCCGCTCCGATCAGCCACAACGGCAGCGCCAACGGGTCGATCCGGTGGCCGGCGAGTACCTCCAGCCGGCCCGCGACGGAAATCCAGGCCACCACGCCGGCGGCGGTGCCGACGACGGCGGCGATGGCTCCGACCGTGGCCCCGTTGGCCAGCAGCACCAGCCGCAGGTGCTTGCTGGTCGCGCCGACCGCGGCCAGCATGCCGAGCTGGCGCTGGCGGCGCTGGGCGACGACCACGAAGCCGGCCGCGGCGATCAGGGCGACCAGCAGCAGGACGACCGTGGCCAGGGCGAGCGCGCCGGCGGCGGCGGTCGCCCCCGCGCTCTGGGTCGCGGTCGCGCAGAGCACCGCGCCGTGGCAGGCGGGGCGCGGCTCGAGCCGGCCACCGGCGTCCGCTGGGAGCGATGCCGCCCGCTCGGCGCTGGTCCGGACCAGGACCGTCACCGCCGTCGGCGGGCCGGCGTCCGCCGGGGCGACCAGGGCGAACTCGTCGTCCAGGTCGCCGGGGTTCTCGACCAGGCCGACGACGGTCCGGGCACGCCTGTCGAGGGCGATGGCGCCGCCGATTCCGGTCTGGAAGGTCGCCGCCACCGCGTCGGTGACCGCCACCTCGCCGGCGGCGGAGGGCCAGCGGCCCCCCCGGAGCGCCAGCATCGGCCGGCCGTAGGCGCCCTCGGGGTCCTGGGCGCGCAGCTCCAGAGGCTCGACCGCGCCGGGGACGGGCACGGCTCGGCGGGTGATCACGTCGACGGTGCCGAACCAGGCCCTGACCGCCGCCAGCTGCCCGTCCAGCCCGCGCCGTTCGGCCCTGTCCAGCTCCAGGCGATGGGTGGCCGTGCCGAACCGGGCGTCGGCCGACGGGACCAGGTCGTAGGTGGCCGAGACGCCGAAGACGGTCGCGGCCACCGCGACGCTGAGCAGCGCCAGCACCAGGAGCTGCTGGCGCCACTCGCGACGGAACAGCCGCCAGGCCCAGCGGACCACCGCGCGGCGGGCGGTCAACGGCTCGGCCTGGGCGAGAGCAGCGACTCGGGGCCCGGTGGCCTGGCCGTCTGGTCGACCACGCGGCCGTCCCGCAGGAACACCACCCGGTCGGCCCACGATGCCAGCTGTGCGTCATGGGTCACGACCACCCCGGCCACTCCTCGCTTGCAGGCGGCCCGCAGCAGGCGCATCACGCCCTCGCCGTTGACCGAGTCCAGGGCGCCGGTCGGCTCGTCGGCGAGCAGCAGGCGGCGGTCGCCCACCACCGCCCGGGCGATCGCGATCCGTTGGCGCTCCCCGCCCGACAGCTCGTCGGGAAAGCGGTCGGCCTGGTCGCCCAAGCCGAGCTCCTCCAGGGCGGCCAGCCCGACCGCCCGGGCGGCGTGCTGGCCGAGGCCGTCCAGCTCCAGGGGCAGGGCGACGTTCTCCACGGCGGTCAGCCCGGCCAGCAGGTTGAAGTCCTGGAAGACGTACCCGATCAGGCGGCGGCGCAGCCTGGCCCGTTGGTTGCGGGTCATGCCGGCCAGCGCCGACCCGTCCACCAGGACCTCGCCGTCACTTGGCTCTTCCAGGCTGCCGGCGATGGTCAGCAGCGTGCTCTTGCCGGACCCGCTGGGCCCCATGACCGCCACCAGCTCGCCGCCGTCGACCCTCAGGTCGACCTCACCGAGCGCCTGCACCCGGGCGGGGCCCGACCCGTAGATCTTCGACACCCGGCGCAGCTCGAGCAGGGCGGTCATCGCCGAACCTCCAGCCGGTGTCGTCTGGCCGGGGCGGGCGCGGCGACCGGGCTGGCCGCCGGGAGGCTGGTCAGCCGGGTGTCGGCGGCGTCCAGCCAGCGCACGACCGCCTCAAGGCGGAACAGCTCGGCGTCGACGACGAGCGCCAGCTCCACGTCGTGGTCGGAGGCCTCGGCCTTCACATGGGTGTAGTGCTGCATCAGCTCGACCAGGTGGCGGCGGTGGACCTGGATGAGGTCGTGCACGTCGACCCCGGGCACGGGCAGCGCCACCAGCACCTTGATGACGAGCTCGTCGCGGGGTGGCGGCAAGGTCTCGGGTGGGGTGCGCAGCCACTCGGCGAGCTCCCGGCCGCCGGCCGGGGTGATCCGGAAGCCCTTCTGCGGGCCGTCGCCCTCCGCGTCGTCGGACTCGACCAGCCCGTCGCGCTCCAGGCGCTGCAGGGTGGTGTAGACCTGCCCCACGTTGAGCGGCCAGACCTCGCCGGTCCTGGACTCGAACTCCTGCCGGAGCTGCAGACCGTACTTCGGGCCCTCGCTCAGCAGGGCCAGCAGCGCGTGCCGAACGCTCATCAGCACCTCCCAAGAGGAATATACCCGGTATGATACTGGGTATTCTAGGGATGTCCAGGGGCGGATCGCCGGCCCGTCAGCCCAAGGTGGCGTCGACCAGCTCGGGCGCCCGGTCGGCCGGGAGCAGCAACGCGAACACCGGCCTGGGCTCGGGGCGCTGGAGCAGGAGCCGGCCGCCCTCGGCCTCGGCCAGCGAGCGGGCCAGGGCCAGCCCGATCCCGTGGCCGCCCGCGCTCCCGGCACGGCGGACGAAGACCCGCTCCGGGTCCCCGGCCACCCCCGGGCCCTCATCGCCGACCTCGATCGCCAGCCCACCCGGCGCGGTGCGGACACGCAAGGTCACCGTGCCCGACCCATGCTCGGCCGCGTTCCCGACCAGCACGTCCAGCACCTGGATGACCGCACCCTCCGAGGCCCGGACCGGCGGCAGCTCGCCCTCGATCTGGAAGCGGAGCGGCCGCCCGTCCGCTCCCAGCCGCCCGCGCCAGCCCTGTTCGACCGCCTCGACCACCCGTGACAGGTCGAGCCGGTCCCGGTCCACCCCGGTGTCCCGGGCCAGGGCGAGCAGCTGCGCGACGGTGCCCTCGAGCCGGTCCACTTCGGCCAGGGCGTCGGCGATGGCCTGCCCCTGGTCGGCTCCGGGCAGCAGCCGGGCTGCCTCCAGTCGCAGGCGCAGCCCGGCCAGCGCGGTCCCCAGCTGGTGGGAAGCGTCGGCGCTGAACGCCCGCTCGCGGGCCAAGAGCTGGCCAAGGCGCTCGGCGGTCGCGTCCAGGATGCCGGCCACCGCGTCGACCTCGGCAACGCCCGACCGGCCGGCCCGCACTGAGAAGTCGCCCTCCCCCAGCCGGGCGGCCGTCTTCGCCAGGGCGTCGACCGGCCGGCTGAGCCGCCCGGCCAGGGCGCGGGCGACCAGA
>DATENJ010000027.1:0-2280 GCA_035275125.1 Actinomycetes bacterium
CCTGGCCAGGCGGGTCGAGGGCCGGCTGCTGGGGCCGGACGACCCGGGCTGGGACGACGCCGTGCGGATCTGGAACGGCCTCGCCGCGACCGCCCCAGCGCTGGTCCTCCGGCCAGCCTCGGCTACCGACGTCGCCGCCGCCGTCGGCTTCGCCCGCACCAACGGCCTGCTGCTCGGGGTCAAGGGCGGCGGCCACAACATCGCCGGGACGGCGATCGCCGAGGGCGGCCTGACCCTCGACCTGTCCGGCCTGCGCCAGCTCACCGTCGACCCCGAGGCCAGGCTGGCCCACGTCGGGCCCGGCTGCCGCCTGGCCGACGTCGACCTGGCCACCCAGGCCCACGGCCTCGCCACCCCGCTCGGGTTCATCTCCAAGGTCGGCGTGGCCGGGCTCACCCTCGGCGGCGGCCTCGGCTACCTGACCCGCCGGTTCGGCTGGACGGCCGACAACCTGGTCGAGGCCGAGGTCGTCTGCGCCGACGGGCAGGTCCGCACGGCCAGCCGGGAGCGCCACCCCGACCTGTTCTGGGCGCTGCGCGGCGGCGGCGGGAACCTCGGCGTGGCCACCCGCTTCACCTTCCAGCTCCACCCGGTCGGCCCCCAGGTGCTGGGCGGGCTGATCGCCTGGCCGTTCGAGCGGGCCGCGGAGGTCATGGCCGCCTACCAAGCGCTCACCAGCGCGGCCCCCCGCGAGCTGGCCACCTGGCTGATCCTGCTCAACGCCCCGCCGGCCCCGTTCGTGCCCACCCCATGGCACGGGCGGCGGCTCTGCGCCTTCGCCGTGTGCCACAGCGGCGACCCCGGCGACGCCGAGCGCGACCTGGCCCCGGTCCGGGCGCTCGGCGACCCGGTGTTCGACCTGCTCGGCCCCCAGCCCTACACCGAGGTCCAGTCCTACCTGGACGACACCGAGCCCGACGGCCACCACTACTACTGGAGGACCGAGTTCCTGGCCGGGCTGGAGGACGGGCTGCTGGCCGCCATGCGGGACGTGTTCGCCGACTGCCCCGTGCCAGAGGCCGAGCTGGGCGTGCTCCACCTGGGAGGCGCCCTCAACGAGCGGCCGGCCGACGACGGGGCCGTCGGCAACCGGGACGCCCGCTATGTCCTCGGCGTCAAGGGCATGTGGGCACCGGGGGACCCGTCGGCCGGCCGCTTCGGCCAGTGGGTCCGCGACGCCGGGGCGCAGCTGCGGCCCTGGTCGACCGGTGCCACCTACATCAACTTCCAGACCGCCGACGAGGGCGACGACCGGGTCCGGGCCACCTACGGGGCCAACTACGACCGCCTGGTCGAGGTCAAGCGCCGCTACGACCCGGACAACCTGTTCCGGGCGAACCGCAACATCCGCCCCTGAGCGCGGCCCGCTCAGGCCAGGTCGAGGGACGGGTCGGCGTGGACCGGCTCGCCCTCGACCAGGGTGGCCAGGACCCGCACGCCGCCCAGCGGCCCGCCGGCCGGGTCGAACGGGTCGCGGTCCAGCACGGCCAGGTCGGCCAGCTTGCCCGGGGTGACCGAGCCGGTCTGGTCCTCGAGGCGCAGGGCGTAGGCCGAGCCGGAGGTGAACGCGGCCAGGGCGGCCGGCAGGTCGACCCGCTCGTCGGGCAGGAACGGCTCGGTGTCGGGGTCGCCGGGGACCATGCGGCCCACCGCGACCTCGATCTCCTCCAGCGGGTTGGCGGTCGACACCGTCCAGTCGCTCCCGAAGGCCAGCGCCGCCCCGGCCCGGCGCAGGCTGGCCCACGGGTACTGCCAGCCGGCCCGCTCCGGGTCGAGGAACGGCAGGGTGAGCTCGCGCATGTAGCCGTCGAGGCAGGACCAGTACGGCTGGGCGTTGGCGACCACCCCGAGGCGGCGGAAGCGGGGGCGGTCGGCGGGGTGGACGAACTGGAGGTGGGCGATCTGGTGGCGGGCGTCGCGGCGGCCGTTGGCGGCGGCCGCGGCCGCGAAGGCGTCGAGGGTGTCGCGGACGGCCCGGTCGCCGATGGCGTGGACGTGGACGTCGAAGCCCTCGCCGTCCAGGGCGGTGACCACCCTGGCCAGCTCCTCGGCCTCGAGCATGCCGATGCCCAGGTTGGCGCTGGGGCGGCCGTCGCCGTCCAGGTAGGGCTCCAGCATGGCCGCGGTGCGGTTCTCGAACACCCCGTCGGCGAAGATCTTGACCGCGCTGGCCCGCAGCCGGCCGGACCCCTCCGCCTGCCGGCGGCGCTCGACCAGGTCGGGCAGCTGGGCCGTTCCGGCCTCGACGTCCCAGCGCAGGGCGGTGACGGCCCGGCCGGT
>DATENJ010000028.1:0-2869 GCA_035275125.1 Actinomycetes bacterium
CAAGGCAACAACTGCCAGGCCCGGAACTGCCCTCGTCAAGGAAACGCCGACGAGCAGACCACTGCCGATCCCAACGCCCAGCCGACAGGCCAGCCAGAGGTATCGGCCTCTACGCGACCCGTCACCGCCGTGGTCGACTCCTCGGCTCGGAGCTGAGTTCCGCCCGGGCACTGGGTTCCGGCCAGGCACTGGGCTCCGTCCTGGTTCTGAGTTCCGCCCGGGCATTGGGCTCCGTCCTGGGGCTGGGTTCCGCCCGGAGACCGGGTCCCGCCCCAGTGCTGGGTTCCGCCCTGGTGCTGGGTTCCGCCGAGACATTGGGTTCCACGCCGGTGCTAGGTCCCGTCGAGACACTGGGTTCCACGCGGATGCTGGGTTCCGCCCGAGTGCAGGACTCCGCCCGGGTACTGGACTCCGGCTGGGCAGTAGGGCTCGCCTACGGGCTCGATTGCGCTTGGTCATGGGGTTGGGCCTCGAACGATGTGAGTGGCCCACCAGATACCGAGTAACTCGAAGGTCATAGCTGCTGCCAGCGTTGCCCAGCCGACCGGCTCGCGGATCAGGAACGCGGCGTCGGACGGGGCGGTGAGGGCGAGGACGCCTAGGAAGGCTGGCGCCATTGCGGCCACTACGCGGGCCGAGAGGCGGGCTTGGGCGGTGGCGGCCATCATGGCCTGCCTCGACCGGACCCGGTCTGCGGCCGCTGCGGCCACCCCGGCCAGCACCGGGCCCGGTGGGGCTCCCGTCGTCTCTGCGAGGTCGAGCGCCTCTCCCGCCAGAGCCAGTTCGCTCAGATGCTCAGTCTCGGCGGCCGTGGCCAGCGCGCGACCTGCCCCTGCCCCGAGCTCGGCTGCTCGGATCGCCTGTCCGAGCACAGCTTCCAGGGCCGCTGGAGCGCCCTCGGCCGCCGCCTGCAGAGCGCGCCGAGGATTGATACCCGCGGCCACGGTCGCGCGGAGAACGTCAATGACCTCCGGAACGCCCTCCTCCATCTCTCGCCGGATCGCGGCCGCCCGACCCGGTCGGGGAATCCGAGCTCTTGCCCTGCTGAGAGGCGCGAGCCCGTCAGTCGGCCCTGTGCGGCGGCTCGGAGTCCTGGGTCTGCGCTTGCCGGACCGGCCAAGCAGGTCGGGTGGGTCGGGCTCACCGGAACGGTGGAGCGAGCCAGACGGATGAGTACGCCGAGCGTCGGTACTCGGGCGCTCCAGGGACGCTGACCGCCTCGCAGGTCTCTGCGACCTTCGCCACATCGACTCTCGACCCCACACCGTTCCTCTCTGGAGGGCTGCTCTCATCGGACGGGGCTCCGGGGGCAGAGGACTCGGACTCGGCCGGCGAGGTGGGTGGGCTCGAAGGTGGGGAGTACCGAGGGGTCGAGGCGGTTGGCCCAGTTTGGGACGTGGCCGGTGGCGGAAAGGCCGGTGGCGGAACTGGCGGTGCGCAGGGGGATGGCCCGGGCTCGGTCGTCGTCGGTGGTGACCAGTTCGGCGACGACGGTGATCCGGCGGGTCGGGCGGCCGGTGGAGGTGCGTTCCAGATGGACGACTGCTCCGATGCCGCCTCCGACGAGGCGGCGAACGACCTCGAGACCGGCACCTGGCGCGGCCAGGGCCATGGCTTCGAGGCGGGCGGGTACCTCTTCGGGGCCGCCGGCGTGGAGGGTGGTCATGAGACCGCGGTGACCGGTGTTCGCGGCCTGGAGCATGTCCATTACCTCGGGGCCGCGGACCTCGCCGACCACGATGCGGTCGGGACGCATGCGAAGGGCGTTGCGGACGAGCTCTCGGAGGGGGACCTCGCCTCGACCCTCCACGTTTGGTGGGCGCGCCTCGAGCCGGACGACATGCGGGCCGGGGAGGCAGAGCTCGGCGACGTCCTCGATGGTCACGATGCGCTCGCGCGCCGGAATGGCGGCGGCGAGGACGTTGAGCAGCGTCGTCTTGCCGGTCCCGGTCGCCCCGGACACGGCGATGGCGATCCCGGCGGCCACCATGGCCTCGAGCAGTCGTGCGGTGGCGGTGTCGAGGGTGCCCTGCTCGATCAGGTCGCCGAGTTGGAGTCGTCGCCTTGCGAAGGTTCGGATGGTGACCACCGGGCCGTCGGGAGCGAGCGGTGGCAGCACCGCGTGGAACCGCTCGCCGCCGGGGAGGCGGGCGTCGACCCAGGGACGCGACTCGTCCACGCGCAGCCCGAGGGGGGCGACCACCCGTTGCACCATTGCGGCGACGGCCGCCGCCGAGGCGAACCGCACGGCGGCTCGTTCGATGGTGCCGGCCCGCTCCACCCAGACATCGGCGGGGCCGTTGACCAGGACGTCGGTGACGGTGGGATCGGCGAGCAGCGGGGCGAGCGGGCCGAGCCCAGTCAGCTCGTCGCCGATCGCGCGCACGATCGGGAGCAGGTTGGCCGCGGGCAGGAGGACCCCGTCCTCGCTGAGCGCCTCGGTCACCGCCAACCGGAGACCGGCGGTGTCGGTCGCGACCCCACCCGCGGCGGCCAGTCGCCGCTGCACCCGCTGCACCAGGCCCGGCGGGACCCCGCGGATCCCGCTGGTCCCGGGGCTGTCAGCCACCAGCCCGCGACCAGCCGGACCACCGGCCAAGCTGCTTCCGGTCACCCCGCCACTTGCAACGCCCCCACTCGCAATGCCGCCGCTCGTAACGCCGTTGCCGGGCACGCCGAGGGCGACCGGCCCACCGGCCATCCCGATGCCGCGCTGGGGCGGGTACGCGACGCCGGGCCGGTCCGGCGACCAGGAGTGCGGGCTCATTGTGAGACCGCCGCGAACGGGACCACGCGGTTCGCGAGGGTGACCATCGCCTGGACGGCAGAGAGGTCGTGGCGGTCGAGGAGAAGGATGCCGTCCTCGGCG